>CAYNGF010000274.1:0-2713 GCA_964396515.1 uncultured Paludibacter sp. | reverse complement strand
AAACAAAATGACCGTTTATTCTTACCCAGGATTGCAATCCCCCGAAGAAATAATTTGCCGGGAATGGGGCATTGATACCAAAGACCTTCACAGGAGAACACGACAGCGCGAAGTGGTGGATGCCCGTTTCGTGGTGTACAAATATCTGAGAGAGATCCGGGGCGTTTCGTTTTCTCAGATTGGGAGGCAATTCGGATTTGACCATGCCACTGTAATGAACGGAATCAGCAAAATCAATGATGTGTCATTATTCGACAAAAATTTAAGGCACAGGATTGAAACGACATTTGATAAGATCAAAAAAATTTATCCCAACGGTTAAATAATATTTGGTTTTGTAAAATATTCTTTATCTTTGTAAGGCAATTAATTTACGACATGATTTCAGCAGACAACACATTAACAATAACAGGCGGCAACCCGGTGCAAGTCCGGCCTTCCCTTGATCGTGGATTAATTGCGGTGACCGCCTTAATTTTCATTCAAACCACAAACAACATGGCTAAAAGATTTATAGATACTGGCCTTTTTGATGATTCGTGGTTTATGGGATTATCAAAAGATGCTAAACTTTTGTGGCTGTACTTAATCACAAAATGCGACCACGCCGGAATAATTGATTTTAACGACAAATTATGCAGGGTTCAAACCGGGATTGAGAAAATTGATGACGCGTTTAAACAATTAGGCGACCGTTGCCTAACGGTTCGTGAACGGTATCGTTTTGTTCCGAAATTCATTTATTTCCAATACCCGAATTTTCCAAATTCAAACGTAAAGGCCCAAAACTCAGCGATTTCCCGTTTAATGGAATTTGACTTAATTAAACAGTTGGATAACGGTATCCTAACACTTAGCATAGGGTTGCCAAACCCTTATGGCTATGACAATGACAATGGCAATGACAAAGGCAACGATGAAAAAGGGGGTGTGGGGGAAAAAACATGGCGCAACGATTTCGATTTATACAAAGCCGAATTGCGGGAGCAGTACAATCTGATTATTTCGGATGCTGAGTTTATAAGGGTTCAGGAAAGGTTGAATCCTGGTGTTGATATAAAACTGACGATTGAAAAGGCTTGCGTTAATTTCTGGTCAACAGAGGCGGGTTGGAAACATAAGAAAAATTCAAAATCAAAAGAATTGGATTGGAAACAAACATTGATAAACAGTTTGACAATGCAATCCAACAAGGTTTACAAAGAAAAGCAACCTTCAAACGGCAAACGATACAAGGAAATCCTTCCAGGCGACCCGCGCTATGTTTCAAATTTTGAAGGAATAACCGAGATAAAACTTTGATATGGAAATCGCTGATTTTTTAAAGAAGTACACGGATAGCGGATTGTTCAAAAGCGACCGGATAAGCTGGAATATACCGGTCGCCGGTGATTTTTTCGAAAGGGCTGAGAATGAATTGGAAATGAAACATCTCCCCGAATACAATCAGATTACCGAATGGATGAAATCAAACAACGGGCGCGGATTGCTCATAATCGGGAGCAACGGAAGAGGAAAAACCATGATAGCAAAAAACATCCTTCCGGTATTTTTTGATTATGCACTTGGAAAAATCGTTAGGTGCTATCACGCGACAGAGATAAATGACAATGCCGATTTCATCCTGACGCGCAGGATTGTAATACTTGACGATATAGGTGTAGAGGAGCAGATGGTATCTTACGGTGAACGGAGATGGATATTCCCGGAAATTGTTGACCGTGCTGAGCAGAAGGAAAACATCCTGATCATAACGACAAACCTGGCTCCCGATGAGATTGAACGAAAATACGGAATCCGAACCAGAGACCGGCTTCGGGCGATATGCACGCCTGTTCTATTCAAGGGTGAATCAATGAGAAAATAAAACATTTGAATTATGAAAAACTACTATGAAATTCCAGGATTCGCAGTTAGCACATAAATTGCTTGACGGGTTGAAGGGCATCGAAATAGGAGGTTCGGCGCATAACCCCTTCAATTTGGACACGATCAACGTGGACCGCCCCGGATCGCGGAACAAGTGGACAGAGGAGCAATTGCGCCTATGCGGTGCGGTTCTGCCCGTGGATGTGGAGGCTTACGGAGATGACCTCCCCTTTGATGACAATTCGGTGGATTTTGTGATTGCCTCCCATGTGTGGGAACATTTTGCCAATCCGGTGAAGGCGTTGTTTGAATGGGCGTCCGTGGCGCGCAAATACATCTTCCTGATCATCCCCCATGCGGAGCGTACGGGGGAGACCGCCCCTACGGCCACCCCGACCACGCTGATCAAAGCTTACGATCAGAACATCCCCAACCGGGAGGATCGCCACCATTACGGGTACATCCCCCAGGTAATGCGGGATTTGCTGAATTATTATGGATTCGATTTTATGATCCAGGACCCCGACGACAAGGTGGGGAATGGGTTCACGGTTGTCATTAGATTATAAATCACATGAGAGGGCATTTAAGGCACTTTCTCAGATGAGATGATAAAATATACCACCCGATGATTAAAACGCGAAAATATGGGCTCTCATGCATCAATACGGGTAAATGTGGTTTAACTTTGATAAATGATATTTGATTATGGATTTATTCCCAGAATTTGTACGTCAGCAGACCGGATGCACGGTCACGCCGGAACACCGGTTTCATCCCGAAAGAAAGTGGAGGATTGATTACGCGATTGTACCGCACAAGATCGCCATAGAGGTTGAGGGCG
>CAYNGF010000273.1:0-2764 GCA_964396515.1 uncultured Paludibacter sp. | reverse complement strand
TGAATGTCTTCAAAACGCATTGCAATACCTGTTTTTTGAAAAATGTACTGATATGTGGCGGAATAATAACGTCGGTTCATTTTATCTATTATCGTAATGCTGTCAGGTGAAATTTCGACACTGAAAAGTTCAATACCGAATACAGGCTGAATTGAAACAAATATTGCTGAATCCCGAATCATACGGCAACTTGTGGAAATATTGTTCATTTTGCGTGTGTCATAAGCAATATTCATGTTCAATTTGCTGAAGTTTGCCGTACGAAAATCAGGTTCTGCCAGTTGCACTTTTTTTACTAAAAGAGCAATGGAATCGGTCGTTATTGTTTCCGTTTTAACGATTTGTTTTTTTGTTTTACAACTCGTAAAACTAAGTAAAACCAACAGCAGAAGGAGCGTTAAGTTTAACGGTTTATACATAATATTTATAGAATGCTTATTTATTTTCGTTCCCAGCCCTTATTTTTTAATTTCGCTTTTAATTCTTCGTTCTCATTGCCCGAATCCAAGGATTTTTGCCACATTTCCAATGCCTTTGAGTCTTCTTTATTCATCCACAAAATGTCGCCATAATGTTCCAAAACAACTCCGGGGTCATGTTCGGGTGTAAGGTTTTTTATTGCACGTTCGATGTAAAATTTTGCCAGCACATAATTGCCTTGTTGATAAAAAATCCATGCGTAAGTATCGAGATATGTACTGTTATCAGGCTCTTTTTCAACAGTAAGCGCACTCATTCGTTCTGCTTTTTTAAGATCAGTTTTTTCTAACGAAAGATAATAGGCATAATTGTTAAGCACCATTACGTTTTGCGGATTTTCCTTTAATGCCTTTTCATATTCAGCAAAAGCCGAATCTTTTTGTCCGAGCTTATGCCAGCTGTCTCCTGCAAGTGCATAAAGGTCGCTTCGCATTCGTATTTCAGTCGCAGGTATTTTTTTGATTCCTTCGCGGGCAGCAGTTATAGCTTCGGGATAATTTTCACGCTGAAATTCGGAAATCGTTCTGAAATAATACCATTGACCCATATCGGGAATTTCAACAGCAGCACGTTTGGTTATTTCAACCACTTGTTCAAAATTCTTTTCTGAATATTGTAATTGAATCAGTTGTAGCCATGTTTGCTCATTTTTGGGATTGATATTCAGCATGGTTTCAATCTCTGAAATTGCTTCAGGAATTCTTTTACGAAATTGCAGAAACACCGAGTAATAATTATGAACCTGCTCATCGAGCGGATAACGATCAACCAGCATTTTAAACAATGATTCGGTTTCACCAAAGCGTGTTGAATCTTTCAGCAGGTTTTGTGCATATTGTCCCAAAATCTGTACTTTCTCCGATGCTCCGAATCTTTCGCTTTTTAATGCCTGCATTACTGCTTCCAATGCCTTATCCGTTTTATTTAATTTCTCGTAATATTCCGAAAGCGAAACATAAACGTGTGGATTATCGGGGTCTGAAGCTAGAATATTGTTGTATATTTCAAATGCTTTATCAGGCATTTTTTGCTCCATGTAAATATCTCCTCTGAGTACTTTATAACGCGATTCTTCCGGAAACTTTCGAATCAGTTTTTCAATTTCTGCGATACCTTTTTTCATTTGATTAAGTTCAAGATATAGCCTGAATTTTTCGAATGAAGTTGTTTCATCGATGCCAGTCATTGCTTCATATTTATCGTATGCAGCTATCGCTTTTCTCTTCTGACCGGTTTCTTTGTAGAGCGATATTAGTATATCATATACATCTTCTTTGTATGGAAATCGTTTTTCGAGACTTTCGGCAAGTGCCGTTGCTTTTTTTAAATCTTCGGCTTCGCGATATACCGACAATAGTCTTATGCTGTACCACCAATTATCAGGACTTTCGTTTACTGATTTTTCAAGAGCGGTTATTGCTTCCGATTTTAACCCCAGATAAGAGTAAAGGATTCCGATTTCTGCATTCATTCCTGCATCATTCGGATATATGATGGAGCACATTCTGAAACTTTCGAGCGCCTGATCGTAACGGCCTTCTTCCTTTAACCGTAAACCTTCATAAAAATAATAATCGAATTTTTTCTTTTCACTTTCCGAAAGAATATCGTTTGCACCGGTTTTTTTTACAACCTTATTATTTACTGAACAGGCAATTAAGGTAATCACCAGCATCAGCATAACAGAAAAATTCTTTTTTATCATTATTAAATTTTATTTCTTTCGGTAATTTGTAAAATCAAAATCAGTGTTTCCCGGTATGTCCGAATCCGCCGGCACCACGCACAGTTTCATTCAGCCATTCGGCTTCTACCCATTCAGCTTTTTCGTGACGTGCAATTACCATCTGACAAATGCGTTCGCCATCGTTAACCAGAAAATCTTCCTGAGAAAGATTTATCAGTATAACACAAATTTCTCCACGGTAATCAGCATCGATTGTTCCGGGTGAATTCAGTACAGTGATGCCCTTTTTGATAGCAAGGCCGCTGCGTGGACGTATTTGTGCTTCGTAGCCTTCGGGTAACTCAATAAACAGACCTGTTGGGATTAGTTTTCGTTCAAGGGATTTCATCAAAACAGGTTCGCTCAGGTTGGCGCGCAAATCAATACCGGCCGAATGTTCGGTAGCATATTCAGGTAATGGGTGTTTCGACTGATTAACAATTCTAATTTTCATAAATCGATACTGTATAATAAATTAAGTTCCTGAAAAAAA
Organism: uncultured Paludibacter sp.; assembly: GCA_964396515.1. Classification (GTDB taxonomy): domain Bacteria; phylum Bacteroidota; class Bacteroidia; order Bacteroidales; family Paludibacteraceae; genus Paludibacter. Next base: position 65 of record CAYNGF010000273.1, on the reverse strand, counting down.
TTCGTTAATGTTTGGAACGGCACAAGCAAAGTTCAAAAACCTTATTTTATTATTTTTTTTTTACT
>CAYNGF010000272.1:0-2787 GCA_964396515.1 uncultured Paludibacter sp. | reverse complement strand
TTTTAATTCTAAGGTATCTTCTACATACACACATGTTTGATTGTTATCTATAATAATATGTCTTGATAAATTTATAAACTGACCAGATAAATATTTTTCACATAATATTTTTATGATATCACTTTTTTGATCAGAAGTTAAACTTTCCGCAAATGTATAACTGTAATAAAACAAATTATTTTTGTGCATATGTATCTCCAATCTTGTACGATATCCACCTATATAAATTTTGTAAAAATAAATATTAATTTTAATGTTTTTTTTATCGATTACAGAGATAAATCGTGGTTTATTATATTTTTTCACTATTTCATTCTTTCCTATTATTTTGAAATCGTACCCTTCAACCAATGTTATATTTGTATTTGTTTTTGAGATTGTATTTGTTTTTTCAATTAATTTCAATATTCGAAAGTATTCAAAAAAGTTTTTGTAATCTTCTAAAACTCGTTCGTAATAGTAATTGCGTAAATAAAATGTTCTTTTAGTAATTCGTATTATTTTGCACATATACTAAATTCCTTCCTTTTATTATCAATACTGAATTTTACAAATTTAATAATGTTAATTTATCTATATTAATGTTTGTTGAGTTAATAAATATATGTCTTTATAACTATATGAATATTAAAATAAATTTTAAAAATATTATTTATTAGATTGAATTAAAGAAGCATTATTCGGATAAAGCGAAAAACGATACGAATTAAACTCATAATTTTGAAACCAAATGTATATATTTTTTTTGAAAACAATTAGTTCAATTGATTAAAATATGTTAATCTGGTTGTTTGAATTTTTTATTCAACAAATAATTTTCAGGACTCATTAGATAAAATAAATCATTTACATCCCAATAGAATCAAATAGAGTTATTTTAAATATTTGAAAAATAGTTATTTACATAAGACATTAAGTTAAAAGGATTTCAATTTTCAATTTTGCTTTTTTAACATAATTTTCAAATGAATAACGACAAATATTTTTCACGCAATTAACATCATTTTCAAACATGAATAAATTTAATTCCATCCTCCGTAAATATGATGGTGATTAATACGTGAAGTATTTATTTCCTAACGGATGTTTTCTTTTACCGGGTAACTTCGCAAACGTCTGACAGGTATTGTAAACCCTAATGTATTATAAGGATTTAAATCAGCTAAATGCTACTACGTTTTTCTAATTTGTAGCATAAGTAAAGAAATATTCAATTACAATTGCAGCATAAATAGGATTAGATATCCAAATAATACAAAATGGTGAGATTTAAAAAAAATCCCACCCAACTATTGCAATTTTTTGCTTATTTAATTACTATATTCGATTGTACAAGGGGGTAAAACCAAACATGATTAGGTTTAAAGAAGACAGAGCCGGAACTCTGTCTTTCTGATTTTACAATCGCTCGAATCGTGCCTGGAAGAATCGGAGATAACGCGGTTCGTACACCATTCGAAGGCCTTTTTTTTGTTCGCGGATATCGTAGAGATTTTTCACCGATTCGGCTACAATATCCATGTGTGCCTGCGTATAAACACGGCGAGGAATGGTGAGACGAGTCAATTCGAGGGCAGGATGATAATTTTCACCGGTAAGTTTATTGCGTCCTGCGCTGACTATCCCGCGCTCCATTGAGCGTACACCCGATTCGAGATACAAATCGGCAGCTAAAGTTTGTGCCGGGAATTCATCCTGCGGAATATGTTCGTAGAATTTGCGTGCATTCAAAAAAACTGCATGTCCGCCAACGGGACGCGTTATGGGAATGCCCCAATCCATCAACAAATTTCCCAGATACCGTACCTGTCCGATACGTGAGCGCATATAATCGTCCTGCACGCTTTCTTTTATACCGATAGCCAATACTTCCATATCGCGACCGGCCATGCCTCCGTAAGTGTGCAAACCTTCGTAAACCACCACTAAGTTGCAAGCCTCGTCGTATAAATTGTGATCGTTCAAAGCAAGCCACCCACCGATATTTGCCAGCGAATCTTTTTTCGCACTCATTGTGGCGCCATCAGTATAACTGCAAAATTCCTTCAGTATTTGGGCAAGGGTTTTATCGGCATAGCCCGGTTCGCGCTCCTGTATAAAAAATGCATTTTCAACAGCCCTGGTAGCGTCCATAAAAATCTTTATTCCGTACTTTTTACATAAAGCGCTAAGTTCACGTGCATTTTGCATACTTACTGGCTGTCCACCCGCCATATTTACCGTGGCAGCAAGACAAATATACGCTATTTTATCCGCGCCATGTTCGTCAATCAGCTTTTGCACTTTCTGCAAGTCCACATTTCCTTTAAAAGGATGTTCATTTTCTGCATCGTGTGCTTCGTCGATAATTACATCGGTAAAAATTCCGCCCGCCAATTCCTGATGCAGTCTGGTAGTAGTGAAATACATATTTCCGCAAACAAACTGACCCTTCTTTATCGCGATTTGCGAAAGAATATTCTCTGCCCCGCGTCCCTGATGGGTTGGAACAATGTATTTGTAACCATAATATTCCTGAATGGTTTCCTCGAGATGGTAAAAGTTGCGACTGCCGGCATAGGCTTCGTCGCCGAGCATCATTCCTGCCCACTGACGATCGCTCATGGCATTGGTGCCGCTGTCGGTCAGTAAATCGATATATACATCATCGGAATGAAGTAAAAAAGTGTTGTAACCGGCCTTTTCAAGCGCTACTGTACGTTCGTTACGTGATGTCATGCGCAATGGTTCTACCATTTTTATTTTCCATGGTTCAGCCCACGAGCTGCGTCCCAGTTGTTGTCCTAT
>CAYNGF010000271.1:0-2792 GCA_964396515.1 uncultured Paludibacter sp. | reverse complement strand
GAGGATTTGCGAACTATTATCTGATAGCCTATGTCAATAGAAATTTATTTTGGATATTTTTCAGGTGAGAGGAAATGTGTTTTTGCAGTTCCGGCGTTTCGATAATTTCAATATCATCAAGCAATCCCATTACAAAACGACCAACGCCTTCGTAAGAACAAACTTCGGATTCAAATATCCATTCGTTATCGGATAACTTGTTGAGGTATTTTGAAGCTAAGGGAAATTCTTCTGTTAACAGGCTGGCAGCACGCAAACCAAGTTTGAGTTTTACGGGCTTGGTCTCGTTGCTGTTCATGCGGAATACATCGATATAACCGGATTGGTGATTAGCCTCGTATTGCCAGGCTTCGGGCAGTATCTCTACACTTCCAATTCTTGAAATTTTGAAGAGTTTGTTTTTATTTTCTTCCGGGCAATAACACCATACCTGTACATAATTGGTAGTAAAAGCGTAAGCTTCTACTTCCCTATCGCGAATATCGTTGCCGTGTGCCGAGGAATAGTTTTTCAGCACAACCCGCTTTTTATTCTCTATGGCTTGCACCAAATGCCCTACATTACGCCCGTTTTTGCCGCTTACAATAGTTTCGGCCAGTATGTTGTAGTCGTAAACGGTGTAGAGCTTCTTTTTAAGATTTTGTTTGAGCAGGTTGTTTTCGTCAATGCTTTCAATAGCGGATCGGAGGATAAAAGCTTCTTCTTCGGTGAAATGAATCAACTCGCTAATATCCTTAAAATAGGGTGAAGATTTGTCGAGCTTTGGGCAATTGTTCGTCTTTTTAATGACAAATCCGGCATCGCGAAAAGTGTCGATATAGCGATAAACAGAGCGGGACGAAATGCTTAGTTTGTCGGCAATTTCATCTACGGTCAATGAGTTATTGGCTGTAAGCATTTTCATTAACCGGAGCAGGCGTTCGAGTTTGGGTTGATCCATGGTAATTGATTTAAAGGCCAACCCCCAAACCCCGACCTCTACCCCCCTTCGGGTACTTTCTCCAAAAGGAGAAAGAAAAAGGAAAATAGTATTTGGGGGGAATAAGAGTTTGGACTTGAAGACTTATTCTACATATTTTAATTGACTAACAAATGCCTACTAACTGCCCAATTTGCCCAACAATTGCCCGATCATTGCCCAACTTGCCCCACTATTGCCCGATTATTGCCCCTTTTGCCCCATTCCTACAAATAGGATTTTCGCATCTTTCCGGTTGTTTCGGTCGTTTTTCGGCAGTTTCAATTTTATATTATCGGCAACTTCGGACAAACCACCATCAGAATTGCACGCTTTTTGCACGCAATGCAAGCAATGCAAGCTTTCAGCATGAAGCGATTGAGGCTATTATGAGGCTATTATGAGGCAATTACTGTGCAATTTGTTCAATTATTGCGCAATTACTACGCAAATTGCGCAATTAATGCGCAATTAATTCATAAAAACTACCTGCACCGTAACCTGTATTTTTAAACATTCCGAATTTATTCGTCAATTCTGCCAATTCATCCGTTGCTGTCCTTCTCGAAATATTGTTTAACTCTTGGTATTCACTATTAGTGATTTTTCCTTTCTCTTTCACATACAGCACGGCTTTTATTTGTCTTTCGCTTAGTCCTAACTTGCTCAAATCTTCCTTATTGTAAATGTCTTTTCGGAAAGTTACCCAAAAATCTGAACCTTGGGGCGTAAACAGCGGTGCGGGTAAACCTGCTGCGACACATTGTTCTTCAATTTTTGAAATACCTCGTCCCCACGATTCGACATAACCGCTGCGGAAAAAAGCATTGGCAATATCGGGATTGTTAGGGCGGGAAGAATGGTTTTGCAGAAGTTTTTCGATTGTCCAATCTTCGGGTAATCGTCCCTCGTTCCAAATCATTATTTTGTCATCGTAAACACGGATTTGAATGGGCGCACCGCCTGAATATTCCTTATGTGATACCGCATTCAAAAGTGCTTCGCGCAAGGCTTCTTTGGGATATTCGTAAGTTTCGATACGGTGGAGACCATCGTAACTTATCAATGCTCGTGTGTATTTTGTCAAAAGCAGTTCCATCGTTTTTTCGACTTGCTCGAACAAATTGCCGTGAATATCGTCCTGATATCGCAAATCGGTATTGGTGCGGAAATAGCCAATTTTGATATACGCTCCTGTAACGAATTTTTCAGGGTCGGGGTGGAAAAGCAGTAAGGCGGCTCGTTTCAACAGACCGTTTTCAAACAAATTGAGGTTTTCGAGCAACTGTTCGGGAGTGTCCTTACGGCACTTTTCATCAAGACGGTTGCTGTTAATACCGCGTTCTTTGAAGAAATTAATTGTTTCTTGCTTTAAATCTGAAATGCTGACGGTTGGAATTGGTACGCTGTCCCACTTTCTGCCGTATTTCTGTAAAAGGAATTTATCCAACGCCGCACCTTTGAGTTCTTGTTTAGTACTACCGCTACGATAATGGTACTCGCCTTTGTAGTTTACCGGATTGGGGTGTGGCTCGACAATGATTTCGATATAATCGCCCTGTTCTGTTTCGTGCAGGTTTACATCGGCAACAATTCCTAAAATGGTGGTTATCTTATTGGGCAATTCTTCCAATAGCTTTTTGGCGTTCTTTACGCCCACAACATTGCCACTATCGTCTTTACCAATGTAGAGCGTACCGCCTTGGGCGTTGGCAAAGCCACATATCCATTTCAGATAATCGTCTTTCCAAACGGATTTGTATTCTATGTTTTGAGTTTCGGGCATAAATTAATATTGTTTACAAATTCAATAACTCTGTTTACTTGGTATCAC
>CAYNGF010000270.1:0-2794 GCA_964396515.1 uncultured Paludibacter sp. | reverse complement strand
ATGTGGAAGCCAATCATCCATTGGGTGTGTTAATGGCGGATTTAAATGGACTAAAAATCTTTAATGATGTCTATGGCCACGATATTGGAGACAATGCTCTCCAAGCAGCAAGCCAAGTACTAAAGAATGTAGCTGGTAAAGAGGATGTCCTTGCCAGAATTGGTGGAGACGAATTTGCGATGATTTTCCCGCGAACAACGAAGGAAAAAATGGTAGAGATATACAACCATATTCGTAAAGAAACTGCTCAAAATGAAATCAACCGCCTACCTTTATCGTTAGCCATTGGTTATGAAATAAAAAATAATAACTATGTGAATATCCATGATGCGCTGAAGATTGCTGAAAATAGGATGTATCGCTTAAAGTTAACCGAGAGCATGCGTTTTAGAAACGATGCTGTGAAGAAAATAATGGAAGAATTAAACAATCGACATTTACAGTTAAAAATTAATAGTGAAATTGTCAGTGATTTATGTCGTAAAATGGGAGAAGTCTTAAATTTAAAAGAAGATGCTATTTTGGAATTAGAGCAGACAGGTTTACTCCATAACATTGGTAAGATTTTTATCAGCGATGAGATTATTAGAAAACCTAGTAAATTAACAGCCGATGAATATCAAATCGTAAAACTACATTCAGAGAAAGGATATCAAATATTAAAAGTGGCTGATCGGTTTAGCCATTTAGCGGATTATGTGTTATATCATCATGAAGCATGGGATGGAACGGGGTACCCACGAGGATTAAAGGGCAATGATATTCCTTTGGTATCGCGAATTATCCATATGGTGGATTCTTATGAAGCGATGACTTCACCACGACCTTATCGCCAATCAATGACTTATAAAGAAGCAGCTCAAGAACTTATAAAATGTGCAGGAAAACAATTTGACCCAAGGATTACCAAGATTTTTGTTGAAAAAGTGTTAGGATTTGAATTAGATAAGCTATAATTGTAGGGAGGAGTAGCATGATAAAATCCAATCAAGAAAACAGTAGTTTTAGAAAAGCACAAATAATCGGTGGTGTTTTTATTTCTATTGCTTTACCATCGATTTACTTTTTAGTTTATTATACGCAAGGAATTAAATATTCGTGGTCTCATACTATGTATATTCCGATTATTCTATCGGGACTATTATTTGGTCCTTGGATAGGTTTAATCTGTGGAATCATTGGTGGTGTTTTATTAGGCCCTTTAATGCCCATTGATGTCATTACTGGAGAACCACAATTACTCATTAATTGGACCTATCGATTGTTAATTTTCTTGATTATTGGTTTTATTAGTGGTTATGCTTCTAGAAATTTGCGTAATAATGTTAAAATAATCAAAAAATTATCGTCGCATAATCAAGAAACAAATATTCCTAATACTAATTACTTAAAATATATTCGCGAAGGAATCAACCAAAATCAAAGAACCCTGGTTACTATTCTTGTGAATAACCACAGTAGCATTATTGATGTTTTGGGAGAAAGGATTTACCATAAATTGCTTTTTACTTTGTATCAGGATTTAATGAATGAACTTCCTAAAAACACGATTATCATTCAGGTAGATAGCAATAAATTTTGGATCATTAAGGAAAATGAAGACATCGAACAAGATGCCAATAAGATTGTGAAAATCGTCAACAAAGCTAGAATCGTAGAAGGAGTTCCTTTGTATGTCGAATATGCAGTAGGAGTTAGTGAAATTTATAATAATGAGAATTTTGAATCGCTTACTGTATTTACAAGTTCTGATATTTGCGCTCGTCAAGCTCAGTTAAAGCAAATAAACTATATAATTTATGACAACACAAAACAAAAGAAACGATTTGAATATAAATTATTAATGTCTTTCACCCAAGCAATCGAAAACGCAGAGACCTATTTGGTGTATCAACCAAAAATCGATTTACAAACAATGAAACCAATGGGACTAGAGGCATTGATGCGATGGAATAATCCGAATTATGGTGAAATAGGGCCTATTGTTTTTATTCCCCTAATTGAACAAACGAGATTAATTAACGAATTGACCCACTGGGTCTTAATCAATGCCATTAAGAAAATTAAAGAATTTTGTGATAGAGGAATTTGTACTGCGATTTCTATTAATATTTCTGCGAAAAACTTAATTGATCCTCAATTCTTTGAGCGAACTATGAAAGTCATTCATGAGTCGGGAGTAAATGTAAATTTTCTTGAATTTGAAATAACCGAATCAGCAGTTATGATGAATCCCGATGAGAATAAAGAAATCTTGGATAAATTTTCTGAAAATGGAATTAAAATTGCCGTTGATGATTTTGGAACAGGATATTCTTCGCTATCTTATTTAAGCCGATTCCCAGTTCATACAATTAAAATTGATAAGTTTTTCATCAAAGAAATCAGTAAAAATGAATCGATTCAAAGAATTGTAAAATCGACTATTCATTTAGCAAAAGAGTTAGGATACAAAGTTTTAGCTGAGGGAATTGAAGAAAAAGAAGCGAGTGCCATTGTAAAGGAATTTGGATGTGATTTCGCTCAAGGATTCTATTTTGCGAAACCAATTAAATCAGAAGATGTCTTTTCATGGTACGAAGATCATTTAAAGAATAAGAAGTTCTAGGATTACCTAGGACTTTTTTATTATCAAATATCTAAATTCATAGAATTGACTTTTACCAAGAAAAGAAGTATAATTCTTGGTAATTGGAAAAATATTATAAAAGTTTTCCAGTTAAATCTAGTAGAAAAAGGAGAATAAAATGGATTTATTCGCAAAATGTTCAGAAAACAAAGCAATAGAAGAAGT
>CAYNGF010000269.1:0-2801 GCA_964396515.1 uncultured Paludibacter sp. | reverse complement strand
GCTAAAATTTCACGCCAGCATATAGTGTAATTTAATCTGTCAAAGTAGAATTAAAGATAATAAAATTGAACTTAGTTGGACGGTTGCGGTGGGCGAAATTGATGGCTATAGCATTGAACGAAAAATAAATAATGCTTCGTTTGTCGTTCTTGCTTCAGTTGATAAAAACACATTAAAATATGTAGATGAAAACCACAAACCGGCACCATAACCTACCGATTGTACGCCACAAAGGGCAGTTTTAAGTCGGCAGTAACTGATAAAAGTATTTCGTATACATCCCTACCACAAATTACCATCAACAGTGTTACAAATTCTTATTTACACTTATCGCCAAACTTTACACTCACTTCCGATGGTGGAGAACCTTGTACAGTGGGTGTGTGTTGGAGTACATCGCCAAATCCAACCATACTAAACAACAAAAATGCCTGGCATGTAAAACTTACAACCGGAAATACAGGATTTGCACCGGCAACTCATACAAATACATCCGAAACAATTTATATGCGAGCTTTTGCTACCAATGCCAGAGGAACTTCTTATAGCAACGAAGTGAACGGAACATTACAACCCGAACCGACAGCAATACAGCTTACTTGGACACCAATGACTACCATTAATACCAATTTACCCGACGAAGTAAAAGCTTACGAAACTTCAACGCAACTCAACGGAAGAAATTTCAAAGCCTATTACGTAATTGCCGATATGTCTACCGGAAACATTGAACTCAAAACGGTGATGTCGTCCACTGCCCGAAAACCTTCGTCACACATTACAAATATGACAACCGAAACTGTGTATGCCATTACCAACGGCGGTTATTTTGGTTACAATGGTTCTGTGGCAGTTTCGTACAGCATGGTGATAGATCGTGGACAGAAATTGGAAGATAATATTGGCGCGCTTACGCGTGGAAGTTTAACTTATCCGGTAACAAGAGGTGTTTTTGGAGTTACACAAAACCAAACTCCATTACTTAAATGGGCTGTGGGTAATTATGCCTACGAAGTGCCCAGTCCGAATGTGGAAGGCGAAACACCACAGCCATCGCTAAGTAATACTTTTCCGGCAACTTCAGCACCGCTCAATGCATACACGGCAATAGGTGGTGCGCCCGTTTTGCTTCGAAACGGAAAAATTGTTTTTGATTTTACAACAACAATACTTGGAAAATACCGCACAAATTATGAGTTACTCCAAACCGATATTTTTGCTACGTCAGCGCGTCCACCTCGTACTGCAATAGGTAACACTGCCGACAACAAGCTTGTGCTTTTTGTATGCGATGGCCGTCAAACTATAAGCGATGGTGCTACTTTGCTCGAATTGGCTCAAATTATGAAAGGCATTGGATGCATCAATGCACTTAATCTTGATGGTGGTGGTTCGTCAGCAATAATTGCTGGAGGTTCTTTGCTGAATAAACCTTCTGATGGCACCGAACGAGCTGTACCTTCGGTAGTCGCATTTGTAAAAAAGAAATAAATGGCGATTAAAATATAAATTATTATTTTTGATTTAAATTTCTGGTTAAAATAAAGTTGTCTTGTCCTGAGTCGTGTTTGCTTTATAGTAATCCAATTTCATGACAAGATTTTTTTTACAAAATTAAATCAGCTTATCAAAAAGAAAAACAGTATCAATTTATGAAATTATAGTACAATTTTTTCTATAAGTAATGGGCAATATAAGTAAAGATTATTTACTTAAAATTAATACCTAACTTTCGGGGTAAAATTCTTATGAACATATTTTTCCTGCCGAGCTTGATATTATATAGTACTTGAGTTAGTTGTGAAATAAAAAACCGATATGAACTTTCTAAAAAATCGACGTCGATTGAATGGTTGTGATTTTGCAATTCCTAAAAAATAATTTAAAATCAACTTTTGGCACAACGTTAAAATCCGAAAGATTTCTTACATTTGCAAAACACTCAAAACTCTACCTTACAACCGATGACACGTATAATTTCCCCTTCAATTTTAGCGGCTGATTTCAGTAATTTACAGGAAGTATCCGAAATGATAAACCGAAGCGAGGCAGACTGGTTGCATTTCGATGTTATGGATGGCGTGTTCGTGCCCAATATTTCATTCGGCTTTCCTGTGCTCGAAGCCATGCAAAAACATTGTCGGAAAATGCTCGATGTGCATATAATGATAGTGAATCCTGAAAAATATGTACATCGTTTTGCACGTGCTGGAGCAGGTATGCTTACTTTTCATTACGAAGCAGCAGAAGATCCCCACAAAGTTATAGAAATGATCCGTGCCGAAGGCATTAAGGTTGGTATCACTATCAATCCAGATGTTCCGGTGGGTGTATTAAAGCCATTTATTGCTGAAGTTGATATGGTTTTGTTGATGTCAGTTTTTGCCGGTTTTGGTGGACAAAAATTTATTGAGGAAACTTACAACCGCATCGACCAATTGAAATCCATGATTGATGAGTTGAACCCTGAATGTCTTATTCAAATTGATGGAGGTGTAGGCTTGGACAATGCAGCCAAACTTTTTGCTCATGGTGTAAATGTTCTTGTAGCAGGAAGTACAGTTTTCAACGCTCCCGATCCGGTGAAAATGATTTCAGATTTAAAAAATTGCCACTGAAAACCTTTAAGGGGACTTTTGAGGTACATATATTAAGCGAATTCTCAAAATTCAGATGAACCTATTGCCTCCTTTAGAGTTTTTCCGCTTTAGCGGAGGGATGGAGCAGGGAAAGTGAAGGATTTCTTATATAAAATGCTAAACTATGAACGAATTTCTTCAGAACAATCCGTTTTTCAGGCT
>CAYNGF010000268.1:0-2811 GCA_964396515.1 uncultured Paludibacter sp. | reverse complement strand
AAAATCAGGATGAAAAATTTTCTCATCCTGATTTTCTTATTTCTTGTTATTCAACTATCATATTAAAAGCACCTTTGGTTAGAACACTTTTATTAACTAAACCTGCTTTTACTTCGATAAAAGTTTCTGATGATAGACCCGTTTCAATTTTTTCTTTTCTGAAATAATAATTTTTCGCATCTTGTTTCTCCAGTAAGAGTACGAAATTTCCGTTGGCTGTTTTCACCACAGCTTCGGTTGGCAATGCAGTTATAGTACGTATATCTGTTTTAATTTCAGCGTCCACATAAGCATTATTTACAAGTTTTGTTTGCGCATTTTTATCAATTCGGGCAAATGAAACAATTGATTTGGTCTCATTATCAATTGATTTCCCTATTTTATAAATACTTGCATTGAGAATTTCATCAGGCTTTGACAGGATTCTGAATTCAACATCTTGATTGATATTTATCTTTCCTGCTTCATTTTCGAATAACATAAGTTTTAATTGTAGTTTATCAGGGTTTACAATTTCGAAAGGAGCATTGTTAACTTCTATTGTTTGTCCTCGTACTGCTTTCATTTTGGTGATGTAACCGCTGATGGGTGCTTTAATAGTAAACGTTTGAGCAATATTTCCGGCTTCCGTTTGTTCGGTTGAAACATTCATCATAAGTAATTTCATTTTTAAAGCATTTCGGGCAGCCAACGTACTCTGAAATTCACTTCGATAAGCCATCAATTCTTTCTCTGAACCAACGCCCTTATCGTACAATGCAGCAATTCTATTATATTCGGTCTCTGCTTGTTTAAACCGCGTGTAAGTTTCGGCATAATTCTTTTGTAACTCAATCCATTCGTGGCAAGTAACCGTACAAAGCACTTTACCCTGTTGAACATAATCGCCTTCAGCACATAAAATATCCTGCACTATCCCTGTAAGCATACTTCCAACCTGCGCAATTCCACCGGGCATTGCTTCTATTATACCTTTGCATTTTACCGATTCGTACCATGTGGTTTCAACAGGTTTTGTAAACTCCATTTTATTCGTTTCAAACTGTTGCTTTGAAATTGTTATAAGTTCGTCTTCTGAATTTGGAACTCCTTCAGTTTCGGTTGAAGTTTTACCGGAACATGAAACCAAAAGAATCGATACAGCTACAACTAAAAATTTATATATTTTCATAATAATATATTATTTCGGTATTTATAATTTGTTGAAAATCATTAACGTGATAAATAATTGAGATCAATAACCAAGCGGTTATAATTAAACACATTTTCCAAATATTCTATTTGTATGTTAACTGCATTTTCAATGCTTAATGCATATTCAAGAAAACTTATTTCTCCTGCATTGTAACTTACTGAAGATGTATAAAAAATCTCGTCAGCGAGTTTTCTGCCTGTCTTATTATACGACAGAATGAAATTTTCGATTTTTTTCAATTCATTTAAATTCTGATTTTTTTTATTTTCAAGTTGCATCATTTCATTCTCAATCAGATTCTGACTTATTTCCGAAGAAATTTTTGCAGCTTTAATTTTTGCTCTGTTTTCGCCAAAAAACAAGGGAATTGCCACACCGATACTGTAACCGTAGTAATTTTTTGCTCCTGTAAATTCATTGGTTCCGTTAAAATATGAAAGAGATAAATCTGGCAAAAGTTTATGATTCTCCACTTTACGAAGTGTATTTTTGTACTTTAAATCAGTCTCTAAATATTTAATGAAAGGATGCTGCTGAAGTGGTTGAGAATTAATGACTAATTGATTAAATTCTGACGCAGCTAATGAATAAATAGTATCCGATTGTAAAAGGGCATTAAATTCATTGTTGGCACTTGCAAGTTCTGAAGAAACGGCACTCAGCATATTTCTGATTTGTTGCGAACGTGCAGTCATATTCAGTAAATCGAGACGGCTAATGGCTCCTTTACTTTGTTTCAGTTCGTAAGCCGATTGAATTTTGGTATACAAACTATCAGTTTTAGCCATTAATGAAAGTTTATTTTGTAAATAATTTATCCGATTAACCGCTTGTGTAATATCTTTTACTAATAGAAATTTCTGATATTCAAATTCAGCAACTGCAATTTCAGTCTCCGTCTTCAAAGCCTTGTATTGCATCACATAAAGAGTCGGGAAACTGAACTGTTGATTCACTCCGAGAACTTTTAGCGGATAGCCGTTTTCGGCAATATTATTCTGGTCGTAACCATAATTCAATTCAGTTTTTCCAACATTAAATGCAGAAGTTTCCAAAACTTTCATCTGTTTAATTTTCAGACTGCGATTTTTAAGTTCAAGATTATTTTTCAGGGCTATTTGAATGGCATTTTCTAAATTTATTTTCTCTGAAGCAGTTACTCTAAAAGAAGAAAACATCAGTATTCCGGCTAAAATCCCTATGGTAGTTTTCCGAATAAATCTGAAAGTCTTGAAATTGAAACCGGTAACATTATAGAAAATTTCGAACAATAAAGGTAAAGCAATGAGCGTGAGCAAGGTAGAAGTAATCAGTCCGCCGATTACAACTGTGGCAAGCGGACGTTGTACTTCTGCACCGGCTCCGGTAGAAATAGCCATAGGCAGAAAACCCAGCGCAGCAGCGCTTGCTGTGAGCAATACCGGACGCAACCGGCTGGTACTTCCCTGAATTATCAAATCATGCATGGAAGCATTGTTTTTATGTTTTAATTCTTTAAGATGTTCAACCAGAACGATTCCATTAAGCACTGCAATACCAAACAAAGCAATAAAACCAATACCTGCTGAAACGCTGAATGGCATTCCTCTTATCCAAAGCAATAATACACCTCCAAC
>CAYNGF010000267.1:0-2817 GCA_964396515.1 uncultured Paludibacter sp. | reverse complement strand
GAACTAAAAGGTAAAACGGGTGTTGCAACAACAGTTTTACGACTTTCAGGAAAAGTTCAGGTCGATGGTAAATATTATGATGCGGTTTCCGAAGATGGTTTTATTGAGAAAGGATCCAAAGTTAAAGTAATACGTTACGAAACAGGACAGTTATATGTGGTAAAAAGTGAATAATATATTTAGATTCCAACTAAAAAAAATCTGACATGATAAATTATTTCTGTCAGGTTTTTTTATGAATTAATGCAATATAAATTTTCAAATTTTTCAAACCTACAATTTAAAATCTAAAAGAGTATATTTTTTTCCTATTAAACAATTTCTTTTTAAATAATAACAATAGTCTTATTCAAGCAGTATCTTTGTAGCGATTTTTACATAAAATAATAATATAAAGAATTGATTATTTTAGTAAAATCATTTTGGAAAATAGAAACTTAATGTAAGATAACCTGTAAATATGTTTCAATTAAGAATAATTATTTGTTAAAAATAGAAATATGAAAAAACTGAAATCAAAGATTTTTGCAAGTTTTATGTTACTTGTTGTTTTTTTGGCTGTAGCAGGTGCTATTTCAATTTATGAATTCAGAAAGTTATCTCTTTCTGTTCATGGACTTATCGACGATAATTATAAATCCATTGAAGCAGCCCGAACAATGATTGAGTCGCTGGAAAGAGAAGACAGTGGTATTTTACTTTTATTGTTAGGTGAAACTACAAACGCAAGTAAAATTATCAATTCTGCTGACAGTGCATTTCTTTCTGCTATGAATGTAGCAAAAAATAATTTAACTGAGAAAAACGAGGATTTGCTGATTGATTCTATTCAAAAGAATTATATTTTATTTAAACATAAGTTAGATTCAATAAATACCAGTCTGAGTGGAAATGAAAAAATTTCATCTTATACAAACAATATTCATCCTGTTTTTTTAAAAGTAAAAAAATCGGTCAATGAACTTATGTCAGTCAATCAGACAAGTTTACACAATAATGCATCCGATTTACGCGAAAAATCAAAGAGAGCACTTATGCCCGGAATTGTTGCGATTCTATCTGCTTTGATATTTACTGTTCTGCTGAATTTTTTTATTGCCCGCTATTTTGTAAATCCAATTACTGAAATAGTGGATGCTGTAAACAAGGCCGGGAAAGATGATCTTTATTTGAACTGTAATATCACCTCGGACGATGAAATAAAGAAACTGGAAAACGCCATTAATAGTTTGCTTGCCCGTTTATCAAAAAAGTAAATTAATAACAAGATATACAAATAATTTATGCGCAAAGAAATTGTTATTAAACATTTGGGTTATGTTTTGTTTCTTAACGGAACATTTCTGTTTATTTCTTTTCTTATTTCACTCGTAAACCACGAGAGTTCGATGCTTCCGCTATTGTTTAGTGCTGTTATTTGTGGAATTTTCGGGACGTTTCCATTGATATTTGTTGAAAAAACACAGAGTATTTCATTTTCTGAAGGGTTATCAATTGTGGTTTTTGGTTGGTTACTAACTTGTATAGCAGGAATGTTACCCTATATTATGTGGGGAGGTGAGTTTACACTTGCCAATGCATGGTTCGAGAGTGTTTCAGGTTTTACCACTACAGGTTCTACCATTTTAAACGATGTTGAAGCTTTGCCACTTGGACTCATCTTCTGGCGTTCTGCAACTCATTGGATTGGAGGTGTTGGCATAATTATATTTGTGCTTTTAATACTTCCACAATCAAAAGGTCAGCGGATAAGTATTTATAATTCCGAAGTTTCTGCGCTGACAAAAATGAATTTTAATTACAACGCCCGTAACGTTGTTCGGATCTTGGCTTTGGTTTATGTTTGTCTTACTTTTATCGAAACAGTTTTACTGATGATTGCAGGAATGAGTTTTTTCGATGCATTAAATCATTCCTTTGCAACTGTTGCTACCGGAGGATTTTCTACCAAGAATTTGAGTGTTGCAGCTTATGGTAATGTATGGGTCGAAATAATTATCATGATTTTTATGGTATTGAGTGGAATTCATTTCGGACTCATTTTTGGTACAGTGATGCTAAAGAAGGAAAATATATTTAATTCCTCACTTGTAAAATCCTATTTGCTGGTAATGATGGTGGGTGTCGTGCTGGTATGGTTAAAGTTGTATTATTCAGATTATTATAGTTTTTGGAATGCATTGCGTTACGGTTCTTTTCAGGTAATATCAGTTGGTACAACCACTGGATTTGCTACAGCCGATTCGGCAGGCTGGCCAATTTTTACTCAAATAATTCTCATTTATTTTACGATACAATGTGCCATGGCCGGTTCTACATCGGGTGGATTAAAGTTTGATCGTGTGTATATTTTCTTTAAATCACTTAATAAACAAATCAAAATTCTCAAACATCCTTATGGAGTCTTTATCACAAAAATTGATGGCAAAACTATAGATGAACAACTTGAACAACAAACACTTGTTTTCATTGTGCTTTACATTCTTACATTTTTCATTACCACATTTGCACTTACAGCTATGAATATTGATGGAATGACATCTTTTTCTGCTTCAATCGCAACCCTTGGCAATGTAGGTCCCGGATTTGGAAACGTGAGTTCGCTTGGAAATTTTGGAAATTTGCCTGACCTGGCAAAATATCTTTTGTCGATAAATATGCTTTTCGGTCGTCTTGAAATTTTTAATATTCTTGCGTTGATTTTGATAAAGAAATAGTTCTTAATAGTTAATAGAATGCTTTTTTCAGTTGATCCATAGCTTGTTCAAGTACTTTGCGTGAACATGCTACATTGAGTCGGAGATGATTTTCGCCTCC
>CAYNGF010000266.1:0-2818 GCA_964396515.1 uncultured Paludibacter sp. | reverse complement strand
AACGCAGAAAGCCAAAATAATCAACTCTCCACAGTGCATTGTTTTTTTTCTTTCAAATTGCACTCCAACTGTCTAAACGAGCAAAAAAAACAATATACTGTGACCGCTCTGCCTATTATCAAAAAGCTATAAAAGCCACTGCAAGACAATTGAAAATATACACTTACTTGCTGTGTTTTTTTTTGCTTTTTGGGCGATTAATCTATTTAATTTGAACACCTACAATTATACCAATATTTCGTTTCTTTTCTACTATATAATTAATACTGCCATTTGTGTTGTCAATATAAAAACCAATTTTCAAATCAGTTTTTCTCTTTGAAGACAAACTTAAAGGAATATAACAATCCATTTCGGCAAAAATAGCTGTGTATTTATTGCAAAATGCCAATGTATTTGGGGTAGATATATATGAAGGTATATTATTTTCAAGATATGGATAATTCTGGTAATCCTGATAAAAACCTCCGACACATAATGGAAAGATAAATTTCGATTTTAATTTTATCTTATTGAATTGATACTGTAATCCTAATGTTGTAGATGGCATTAGCAGCCAATTACCGTAAGGTTGTAATTGTGCAAAATAATTATCGTTAAATTTGAAACTTGGGTTATAACCAGCTAATGCGTTAAACAATAAACCTCCACCTACATCTATGTTCAATTTTGAAACAGGAATACTATATGACCATAATGCTCCCACAGATATTTCTGCATGATGATATGGTTTGTTTAATCCATTATTATCTTCTGGTTTCATTAAATACCCATAAATAAGCTTTGTTTGAAATTCAAAATTGTATGGATAAACCTCTGATAATCTTTTTTGAAAATAATAATTTATAGAAGTGCTGAAACCTGGAAGCCCGCTAGGTATGACCGTTGAGTTATTGTATTCCATATAACCAGAGCGAACAGCCCATTCGTTAGTAGTTGCTGTTTCTTTGAAGTCTTGAGCTACAAGAGCATTTAGACTCAGAAAACAACATACAAATAACCCTGTTATTAAATCTTTCATCTTTAGTCCCATATCTTTTTATAATCAATATATGGATATTTGTTGATGCTGTCAAGTAGGCAAAGTGCTTTTATATATTGTTCATCGTACATCATGGGATTAGTATTGACTATGGAGTAATCAGGCGCAAGTTTTTCTTCGAATCGTGCACCCTTGAGCGAATAATTTCTGAAATACGGGTATGTGAGTGTCCAACCATTTGGCAATAGTTCTGTATGAATAGGACCATCCCCTCCACCGGTTGGTAAGCCGACAGTAATGCAATTAGGGAACTCGTGTACGATATATGCAAAAAAATTAGCCGCACTGTATGTACCTGAATTTGTTAACAGAATGAGTGGGATAGAGTCTGGGATAACATCGATTCCTGTATATATAAACGGTTTGGGGGCACTGAAATCATTTTGGGCAGGGCTTTGTTTGAAGCTTTGATAAAACAACGTTTTTTCTCCTTTGTAAAACCAACTTAAAATTTCAAACGGAAATTTTATATAGCCACCATTGTTATTTCTGACATCGATAATAATTCCTTTTGAATAATTCAGCTTTTTTATCTCTGATCTTAATAATTCAGTATTGAAGGATGAATAAAATTCTATAATCCCAATGCAGATATAATCTCTTAATTCACTTTGATATAAAGTAAATCCATTTTTTAGGATGAATGGTTCAATTAATTTGAATTTATAGTTAGCATTATTTACTAACATTAAATTAGCTGTATCAATTTCAGCATTTTGAATGTATTTAGTTTTATTTATTGCAATTACAATATGTTTATCTTTCAGCAAATCTATAATTTCCTTAAAAACAGGAATAAGCTCTGTATCACATTTCATTGCCTGTACTTTAGGATAGTATGTTTGATAAACAGAATCCCAATCAACGTATTTTATGTCAAAATTCACATAATGGTCGTTCATACTATTCCAAAAAGCCCGAAAAACAGTTTTTGGATTATCTTTTACTACAATATCGTCAGTACACGATAAGCATAATATGGCAATAAGGAAATATGTTATTGTTTTCTTCATGGAGAATAAAGTTCACACAGGGGAGTTATCCCCTGTGTGAAGCAAATTATTAATTTAAATTGCGAACTAAAACAAAAGGTAAAATTGCATGAGTTTCTGCAATCAGACTGTATGGGTCAACATTACCTTGTTTACTGTAATAATCATCAACTATAGCAATATTACCACGTAGCAATGTAATGAATGCAATTGCATTTTCGGGAATACCGTTGAAAATTTCATTTTTCAGAGTTGTACTACCATTATCATCGGTTATCACATCAATGTTTCTTACATATTTGTTTTCCTTTTGTCCAGTAACATACATTCCAGACCATTCAACAACTACAACTAATCCATTTTCATTCTTTAAATCTGTATTCCATTTCAAAACGAAATCTTTATAAAAACAGTATGGCATTAAATCTTTACTAGTTTCTACTTTAGGGGATGATATTTCCACTAATTCAGGTACATACATCGTAACTGTAGTATCTGATAAAATAGAAGATTTTGACTTTTGCGAACCTTTTATATTTTGAGGAATATTCCTTGAAAGAGTGAAACTAACATTCTGACCATATAACACTGGTGCAGCTGCTTTAATACGCTGTAAACCACTTGGAATGTTGTTGCTTAAATCAGATAAATTAATCCCATTTACAGTCAAAGATACAGCCCCAAATCCTTTTACTTTCATTGCTGAATTTGTACTGTCTAATTGAGATGTTGTCTCGTCTAAAATTTCAAGAAACTCTTTTGAAAGTGAGTTGTCCTTTTGTGA
>CAYNGF010000265.1:0-2824 GCA_964396515.1 uncultured Paludibacter sp. | reverse complement strand
ATTCAATTCTTTCCGCTTTTCGTGCCAGTTGTCTGAAAACTTCGTCCATGTTTTGAGCATTATAAGTTTTCCTCAGCTTCAGAGAAGTGTCGAGTGCATCGATACGTCCATCAACCATTATCGAAACACGATTACAGTATTCAGCTTCATCCATATAATGCGTCGTTACAAACACTGTAATTCCACGATCGGTAGCTTCATAAATCATTTCCCAAAATCGCCGGCGGGTTACAGGATCGACGCCACCGGTGGGTTCATCGAGAAAAACAATTTTAGGCTCATGAAAAATTGCAACCGAAAAAGCAAGTTTTTGCTTCCAGCCCAACGGAAGCGAATTTACCAGCGCATTTCTTTCGCCCACCAAACCAAGTCGATTCAACAAAGCATCTGCATTTTGTGCAATTTCTCTCTCGCGCATACCGTAAATACCGGCATAAAGTCGTATGTTTTCGGCAACTGTTAAATCATCGTACAGTGCGAATTTCTGACTCATGTACCCAATATTCCGTTTTACGAGTTCAGCCTGCGATTTTATATCAAATCCTGCGACAAATCCTTTGCCAGAAGTTGGAATACTTAGTCCGCACAACATGCGCATAGCTGTGGTTTTTCCAGCGCCGTTTGCACCCAGGAATCCGAATATTTCTCCTTTTTCAACTTCGAACGAAATATTGTCAACGGCTGTAAAATGTCCGAATTTTTTTGTCAGATTTTCAGCAATGATTACTTTTTCCATATCTTCAATTATGAGCCTTCATTACTCAAATGCATAAAACAATCTTCCACGCCCGGTTTTATTTCATCGATATGAATATTTACATAATTCAAATTCAAAAGTCTTTCATGTAGAGCATTCAAGTTAAAAGAAGGGTATTTTAGGGTAAAATGATGACTGTCGCCAAATGCGAAGCAGCTTTCAATTTCGTTCATACCACGCAAATCCTGTAGAAGTTTCGACATATTTTCGCTCCGTACAGCAAAGAGTTTTTTGCCGAAATTTTCAACAATTTTTTGGGGCGTGTCAATTTTCAGAAATTTTCCGTTTTGTATAAGGGCTATGCGGTCACAACGGCTGGCTTCATCCATATATGGCGTTGAAACTACTATGGTAATCCCTTCTTTTTTTAACTGATGCAGCATTTCCCAGAATTCAGTTCGCGAAACTGCATCGACCCCCGTGGTGGGTTCATCGAGAAACAGTACCGATGGTTTGTGAATTAATGCGCAACTCAGAGCAAGTTTTTGTTTCATTCCGCCGGAAAGTTTCGCAGCTCTACGTTTTTTAAAAGGTTCAATTTGTTGATAAATATCTTTTACAAGATGATAATTTTCTTCGATAGTGGTATTGAAAACACTGGCAAAAAAATTCAGATTTTCTTCAACGGTCAAATCTTGATACAAAGAAAATCGTCCGGGCATATAACCCACTCTTTCCCTGATTTTTTTGTAATCTTTCACCACATCAAAGCCATCGACATAGGCAGAACCTGCATCGGGCAATAGGAGTGTGGTTAGAATTCTGAAAATAGTTGTTTTTCCGGCACCGTCAGGCCCAATCAATCCGAATATTTCACCTTTATCAACTTCGAAAGTTACATTATTAAGCGCATGAACACTTTTATAACTTTTACTAATTTGATAAAACCCAACCGAAGTTGTATTTTCAGATGTAATATTCATTTCAAAACAGCTTTTTTAGAATTTAATATGACCATACATGCCGCTTTTCAGAAAACCATCGTTCGCAACTTTAATTTTAACTGCATAAACCTGATTGGCACGTTCGTCGCGCGTGAGAATGGTTTTTGGAGTAAATTCTGCCTTGTCTGAGATGTAGCTAACGTAACCCTCATATTCTTTATAATCCTTCTCCCCAAAATCAGAGAAAACTTTTACTTTCTGTCCTGTTTTTAACTTTGATAGTTGATCGGCGGTGATGTAAGCACGCATAATCATATTTTGCAGATTTCCTACTTTAAAAAGAGGTTTTCCGGCTACGGCAAGTTCGCCGGTTTCTGCATATTTACCAAGAATTACACCGTTTGTCGGGCTCATAATCCGGCATTTCTTCAACTGATCTTCTATTTGCATCTTTTGGGTTTCAAGTGCTTCAGTTTCTGCTGATAAAGTTTCTGTAGTTGTACTGATAGTGGATTTCGTGGCAACAAGTTGTTTTTCAAGCACCGCAATTTGTGCATTCATATCATCGAGTTGTTTTGTGTTTGCCACATTTGCTTTTACCAGATTTTCAAGTCTGTTTTTTTCCGAACGTGCGGTTGCAATTTGTTGTTCCAACGCTGCCACTTGCTTGTTCAAGTCGGGTTTACGACTCTGTAAAGCTCTGATCGATGCTTCAATTTGTTGTTTGCGTAGGTAAAGCTGTGTGCTGTCAATTTCTCCTAACAATTGCAATGAATCTACTTGCTGGCCCTCTTCAATACTAAATTGAAGTATTTTACCGGAAACTTCGGCCGAAACCATCACTTCGGTCGTTTCAAAAGTTCCCGATGCATCGAAATCATTTTCCGATTTTCCACAGGAGTTTAACGTTAAAGTTACCCCAAGAACCAATATAAATAGATTCGACGATTTTGCCAAAGCCAAAATCATTTTATTTTGCTGTTTCATAAATGTCTTATTTTTAAATATTTAATTGTTAATATTATTCTTGTATTGATAAATTGCCGATAGCAGTTGAATTTCGTGTAAAATGCGATTTTGCAATGCAAGATTTTCAGCATTAACTTCTCTGATTACATCCGTTACAGTAGCAGTTCCGTTTTGGAGTTTAATTTCAGTTGCTTTTTTGATATTACCACGCAGG
>CAYNGF010000264.1:0-2832 GCA_964396515.1 uncultured Paludibacter sp. | reverse complement strand
CGGTCGTAATCATCACCTATTCCTGTAATGATTAAATTTTTCAATTCATCAAACAATGGTTTAATAACCTGATTACCATTTGATTTGTTTGTAAATAATTCATTTACAATATCATAGTGGTATTTTTCAACTTCCTGAAGTTTTTCAAGTGCTGCATGTTTATCGGCTTTCATAAAATGCTCAAGCACCACTTCCATGGCATTGGTAGTTTTTCCCATTGCTGAAACTACTACAAATAAATTATCATTTACTTTTTCAACAATCCGAATTATATTACGGATTCCTTCTGCCGACTTTACGGACGCACCTCCAAATTTATAGACAATCATATTTAATATTTTAAAAATTTTGTTGACAATTAAATACAAAAATATATAAAAAAGAGAAAATCCATTTATTTAGTGAATTTTCTCTTAAAATTTAATTGTTTATTGAATGTTTTTTTGAAAAATATCTACTTTCTAAAATTCTACGCTACATTACAAATTTAAAACTTAAAAAAAATCCGGTAATTTAAACGGCTAAACAACTCCTTGTTGCAACATGGCACGTGCAACTTTCAAAAATCCAGCCACATTAGCTCCTTTCATGTAATTAATATATCCATCAGGTTGTTTTCCGTATTTTACACATTGTGCATGAATTTCAGTCATAATTTGCTGTAATTTTGCATCAACTTCGGAAGCAACCCATGAAAGATGCATAGCATTTTGTGTCATTTCAAGTCCGGAAGTTGCCACACCTCCAGCGTTTACAGCTTTTCCCGGACCGTACATTATTTTATTTTCTAAAAACAAATCAATAGCTTCAGGCGTACATCCCATGTTTGACAACTCGCCAACACAAATAACTCCATTATCAATAAGCATTTGAGCATCTTTCTCATCAAGTTCGTTTTGCGTTGCACATGGTAACGCAATATCCATTTTCACTTCCCATGGTTTTTTATCAGGGATAAACTTTGCTCCAAACATCTCAGCATAAGGTTCAACAACATCGTTACAAGTGGCTCTTAACTCGAGCATATAATTAATTTTATCTCCATAAATACCTTCTTCATCATAAATATAACCATCGGGACCTGAGATAGTTACAACTTTTGCTCCCATTTCGGTGGCTTTAAGCGCTGCACCCCATGCTACATTTCCAAAGCCGGAAAGCCCGATTGTTTTTCCTTTGATGCTCATTCCTGCATTTTCTAGCATCTGGTTTACAAAATACAAACCTCCGAATCCTGTTGCTTCCGGACGAATAAGCGAACCACCAAAATCAAGACTTTTACCGGTAAGTACACCCGTATTTTCACGGGCAAGTTTACGGTACATTCCATACAGATAGCCTATTTCTCTTCCGCCTACTCCAATATCGCCGGCAGGGACATCAGTCTCAGGACCAATATGACGCCAAAGTTCAACCATATACGCCTGACAAAAACGCATAACTTCAGCATCTGATTTACCACGTGGATTAAAATCGGAACCTCCTTTTGCTCCTCCCATTGGCAATGTAGTGAGTGCATTTTTAAATATTTGTTCGAAACCTAAAAACTTCAGTATTGAAAGATTTACCGATGAGTGAAAACGTAACCCACCTTTATAAGGACCAATGGCATTATTAAATTGGACTCTGTAACCAAGATTTACCTGTACTTCGCCCCTATCATCAACCCATGGAACTTTAAAAGTAAAAATTCGGTCGGGTTCTACCAATCTTTCGGCAATTTTTGCTTTTTCAAATTCAGGATGTTCATTATAAACTTCCTCAATTGTTCCGAGTACCTCTTTTACTGCCTGTAAATACTCTGTTTCTCCCGGATGTTTCGCTTCGAGCGATTGAATTAATTTTTCGATATTCATGATATAAATTTTCTATTGGTTATATTTTAGAACTTTTTTCGGTATAATCATTTTTTTACTCGTAAAAAATATCATTTTGTCAATACAATTCAATATTTTAACAATATAATAACGATATATTAAAGAAAATAAAGCTTATACTGACTACTTATGTTACATTTGGTTTGTAGTGCAAGTTTACGACAATTATTCGTTAAAATCAAATTTTTTGAACTATTTTTGAGAAGATTTTTACCGGTAAACACATACATTCACATACTAAAAGAGCTATCTGAATATCTCTCAGAAAAATTACTTATTTCAGTAAAAGTATTAATTATAATTTCTCAGAAATGAAATCAGCAAATATAAAAAAGCTATATTTCAAAGACACTTCGTTTGCAAACCTTATGCGTCATCGTATTTACAACGTTTTGCTTTATGCCAGCAAATACGATGCATTTATTCTGGAAGAAGACGGCAGAATTGATGAGCAAATTTTCAATGAGTATATTTCTTTAAATCTTCGATATCCACCTCGATTTACATTGGTATCGGACGAAACTGAAGCAAATGCATTACTAGCAGAACGCAATTTCGAATTAATTATTTCTATGCCCAGCGGCGACAGCATTAATCCGTTCACCTGGGCAAAAGAAGTAAAGAAAAATATGCCGCATATACCTATTGTGGTACTTACACCCTTTTCAAATTCAGTATCTAAACGTATTGCCAACGAAGATTTAAGCGCTATTGACTATGTTTTCAGTTGGCTTGGCAACACAGATATTCTATTGGCTATCATCAAATTAATCGAAGATAAAATGAATGTAGCTGAAGATGTTGCTTCTGTTGGAGTACAGGTTATATTATTTGTGGAGGATTCCATAAGATTCTACTCTCAAATTATTCCTCAATTATATAAATATGTGTTTAAGCAATCACGATCGTTTATGACCGAAGCATTAAACGATCATGAACAAATGTTACGTATGCG
>CAYNGF010000263.1:0-2835 GCA_964396515.1 uncultured Paludibacter sp. | reverse complement strand
AACCTCGACTTTCAAAATTCTAATTATAGTGCAAACCTAAAAGCGTGTGTTATGCCCAGTAATTATTTGTTTTTCATGCTGTTGTTGAGTTTCTTTACATGTTCTCTGAACGATTTTTCCATTCTAACCGAAACGTCAACCATATAAGAATTCATTGTTTTCCAGTCATTTTCCTCAAAGTAGCTAACACCGTCAAGTTGTGCTTTAATTCTACTTACAACTTTGTCGTCAAGTCTTTCCCAAATTAATTCTCCGCCAAATTCAGATTCAATTTTTTCTTTCGACTTATACAGATAATCAAAGACTTCTTTGTTTTCTTCTCTGTTTCCTCGATTTATGTATAACTCACATCGAGAATAAGTATTACTCACTACAAGATTTATGTTCACCCCACTCATTCCAATTCCTTTTCCAATCCAATTTTCTTTCGAGGGTGAGTTGTTTGAAAATAAATTCGTTATATGGTTACTATAATTTATAAATTGTTCCCAAAATCGATATCTAACTACATGTCTGTTTTTTACAGATTCTTGAACTTCAATTTCTTCTTGTGCTTTTGTGGCAATACTGATAGAAAAGTCTTCCGTGTCTTTTGTTGGTAGAATTTGTTCAACGTTTAAGAAAAGTTGGTCGTTAAATTCATATGGAGTCACTTTGAAACATTGAATTCTTATTTTAAAGTTCA
Organism: uncultured Paludibacter sp.; assembly: GCA_964396515.1. Lineage (GTDB taxonomy): Bacteria > Bacteroidota > Bacteroidia > Bacteroidales > Paludibacteraceae > Paludibacter. The sequence goes on along the minus strand of CAYNGF010000263.1, from coordinate 2,150 downwards.
TAAGCCACAATACTGTTGACGTTACTTCTTTTCTAAAATTCGCTGCGACAAGAATAAGTCTTTGTGAGTTTAACCCTTGATTTAATACAAGTTCCGAAATGTCTCTGTTTTCAAAAAATTCAGACAATTTTTCAATTGCGTTTCCGGTTGTTCCAAGATATGCTTGATAAATATTTATAATGTCTTGTTTTGTCAGACTCGCACAATACGAAGCGTATTTAATGACTTGCCAAGTCACGTCTTTTCCTGAATCGTCAAGTTTGTTCTCGATAATAACAAGATTTCCAACTTTGTCTAAAGCTAAGAGGTCGAGCCTTTCATTCGTTTCGCTAAAACCACTAAATTCCTTTTGAATTATCAATAGTTCTTCGCCTAAAGTCGTCGGATTATTGGCAATCCATTCTTGTAAATGGTCGCGTTCTCTGAATTTCAATTCAGTAAATGTCCGCTTTTTGAGTTTCAAAACTCTGTTTTTCTCTCTGTCTATTAGATACATAGTTTCTGTTTTTCTTTTTTTTATTATTGGGCATAACGACCGAGGCTAAGCGCAGTAGCCGAATAGCGGGATATTCGCTGTCGCATAACACAAAAGCTAATGCGGGTGATGAACCTCCAAAATAGCACGAATTCGGCTATTGTGCTTAGGCGTGTGTTGGCAGCTGGCCGTTTAGTCGTTATACAGTCGTCATTTATTTTAGTCGTATTAATTTTCTGTTTGTCAATGCAATAAGTCTGTTTTTGTTTCTTGTTTTTTCTTGTCAGTCAGCCGAAATAGCCAGATAAACTTGTCTAAACGAACAAAACTAAAATAATAAACTCTCCACAGTTCATTGTTTTTTTTCCTTCAAATTGCACTTCAACTATCTTACCGAACAAAAAAACAATGTACTGTGACCGCTCTGCCTATTATCAAAAAGCTATAAAAGCCACTGCAAGACGTTTGAGAATAAACACTTTCTTGCTGTGGCTTTTTTTGCTTTTTGGGCGATTAGATTATTACAATAAACTGAACTTAGCTATTGTAATACTTTGTTTTTTTAAGCAAAGAACAAGTAAACGTGCGCCAACATGGATAGTCAATTGCCGATTCTTTAAGAACGAGTCACAGATACTAAGAATACAAGAAGGTGGGATTGTAAACAAATTCCACCAACCAAACCACCAACTTTGCTCATTTAATGATTATTGTATATCCTTGATGACAGGGCCAAGTGGCCTCATATATATAATAGTTTTTAACTCTGATTCTTTATTTTTCTTTTTATATTGTTTAACTACTTTATCATTTTTATATTCTGTAAAATTAATGGTATCATTACCGATATAATAATTTATCCATAAACCAGCACGTTTCCCATTCTCCCAATTCATTCCTTGAATATAACTATCATTACCATCATACTTATAATATAGTTTTAACGTATCTCCTTTTGTAAATAGAGCTGTATGTTTTTTGGCAACAAGTGTATAGTTATCAACTCTTTTAAAATTATAATATCTTTGCAGCTTTTTATCATAAAGTATTATTATATTATTCTTATATTTAAAAGTTCCTTCAGAAAATACATATCTGAACATTTCTGAATATCCCATACTATCCACTGGTTTTGATCTATTCCCAGATATTTTTCTTTTAGGATAATTAACAGAGAATGTATTACCCATTTCCGTATTTTCATTAATTTCTAAGCATAAACTATCCTTTACACTATAAAATCTATAATTAATTATTTGTGAGTCAATACGTGTTATAGTAAAAAATGCTAAAATTATTATTTGTATTTTCATTTGTCTAATTAATAAGTCATTTGATGTGGTAATAAACGAATATATGAATTTCTAACAGGCAACAAATTGGTTTGAATATCAAAAAGTGGTATCCTTCCTAACGTATAAAAGTTTTTCATACTTGTATCAAACGATTGGCTATATGCAGTTGCAACATATTCTGAGTCATTGCCTATAAAGCCATATTTTTGATGATGATAAATATGAATAAGTTCGTGATTTAATGTAATTTTGAATGCATTCACTGTTTTATGAGGACTCATATATATATGATATTCTGTTTTAAATCCTTTATAAACAGGTTTCATTGCTCCACTCGGATAACGGTCTGTTGTTGCGTGATATAATCTGCCATCTTTTAT
>CAYNGF010000262.1:0-2839 GCA_964396515.1 uncultured Paludibacter sp. | reverse complement strand
ATTAATCAATTCCACCACTTATTACATCGGATTTGTTCCGGGTGTACTATCAACAGTAATTGGTGCCATGCTTGCCGGAGTAGGAATCTATAAACGTCAAACAGCAACATTGTTTAAAGAATTGGAAAACTAATTTCATTTACAATTAAATCATTTACAATTTACAATTTACAATTTATGGAACACACAATAAAGCATTTTATTACAAAAGCATTTAAAAATCACTTTCGATTTAAATCTTATCAAGGCATTATACCAGTTCGAAGAAGCATTATAAATTATTATTATTTATTGTTCCTACTCCTAAGTTCAACATTATCAGCACAAAATTATCCTTCAGGCAAAAACATTCTCGATAAAATAGATGACAATATGTCATCGAAAACCCGAGTGATTATGTCACGTATGGAAATAGAATCGGCACGAGGAGTACGAACAATAGAATCGAAATCGTGGATCGAAGGCGATAAAAAAGCATTTACTGAATATCTGTCGCCTGCACGGGAGAAAGGAACAAAAATGCTGAAACTTGAAAATCAGCTTTGGATTTACTCACCTTCGGCCGATAGGGTTATGCAAATTTCAGGACATATGCTGCGTCAATCCGTAATGGGAAGCGATATGTCTTATGAAGACATGATGAATGACAGTCCGTTGCTCGAACGTTATAATGTAGAGGTTGGCGGTGAAGAAATAATTGATGGACGGCAATGCTGGTTACTCATTCTCACAGCAATCAAAGAAGATGTAAACTATTTTACACAAAAATTATGGGTAGATCAGGAAAGATACGTACCTCTGAAAATGGATTTGTTTGCAAAAAGCGGAAAGCTTTTGAAACGAACAACACTCAGTAATGTTCAGAAAATTCAAAGTCGATGGTTCCCCATGGAAATGGTTTACAAGGACATGCTCAAAGATGGAAAAGGAACAAAATTAACAGTTTTGAGTATTCAATTCGACATTGCAATTCCTGCCGGAATTTTCAATAAGGCAAATTTGAAGTAAATTCTCCACTGAAACAATTAAAATTTCTAATTAGCAAATGGCATTCCTAATCAGAAAAATACTTCCGGAAGATAATTCCTCACTTGCTAAAATGATACGGGAAGTTTTCGAGGAATTTGATGCCCCTCGTGAAGGTACCGTTTATTCTGACCCAACAACAGATATTTTATATGAATTATTCAGCGAAAAAAATTCAGTGCTTTGGGTGGCCGAATCTGCTGGAGAGCCGATAGGATGTTGCGGCATATATCCAACTGCCGGATTACCAAAAGGATATGCCGAACTGGTGAAATTTTACATTAACGGAAAATTCAGGGGCAAAGGGTTAGGCAAATTGTTACTCGAAAAATGCATCGCTTCTGCTTATGAATTTGGCTTTACGCACCTTTATATCGAAAGTTTGCCTGCTTTTTCGAAAGCTATCGCTATGTACAAATCGGCAGATTTCCAATTTCTTGATAAACCTTTAGGAAACTCAGGTCACAACTCATGTAATGTTTGGATGTTAAAAACACTCTAAAAAATTGATATTATGCTGAAAATCAAATGGTATTTTATTATTTTAATTGCATTTTTGTTTATTATTTCCTGCAATTATTCGTTGAAAGAAAAAAAAGTATCTGAAATACAACTTGAAGAAATAACCATTGAGCAACTTCACGAAGGTTACAAGACCGGAAAATTTACCATTCGGGAAGTTGTTAAGGCGTATCTCGACAGAATAGAATCCTTCGATCGAAATGGACTCAAATTGAATTCCGTCATAACGGTGAATCCTGATGCTTTGCAAATTGCTGAAGAACTCGACAAAAACATGCATGACATTTCGAAACAAGGGCCACTTTACGGAATTCCAGTTTTACTGAAAGATAATATCGACACGCACGATAAAATGCCCTGTACCGCAGGTTCGAGAGCCTTGAAAAATTCTTTTCCGCTTAAAGACAGTTATGTTGCCAGAAAACTCAGAGAAGCAGGAGCTGTAATACTTGGCAAAACCAATTTGAGTGAATGGGCAAATTTTCGAGGTGAACTTTCCACCAGTGGCTGGAGCGGTTTGGGCGGACAAACACGGAATCCTTACGATCCAAATCGAAATCCATGCGGTTCAAGTTCAGGCTCTGGCGTAGCTGTATCTGCAAACTTTTGTGTAATAGGCATCGGCACAGAAACGAATGGTTCAATAGTATGCCCTTCGCATGCCAACGGGATAGTGGGCATTAAACCTACCGTCGGATTGATAAGCCGCTCAGGAATAATCCCAATATCGTTTACACAAGATACACCCGGTCCTATGGCGCGAACAGTAACCGATGCAGTGATATGTTTAGGAGCACTTACCGGTGTGGACAACGCCGACACTAAAACCTCCGAAAGTATTGGTCACTTTCTGACAGATTATACGCCATTTTTGAAAAAAGATGGATTGAAAGGCAAGCGTATCGGCGTTTTCACTGGCGTAAAAGGTATTAACTACAAAGTGGACTCATTAATGAATTATGCAGTTAAGGTTATGAAAAAAAATGGTGCTGAAATTATTGAGATAAGCGAAATATATGAACCCGAAGTAGATGAATACTCACTGGAAATAATGCTGCAAGAATACAAAGATGGTTTAAACAATTATTTTCGCTCGTTAGGACCTAAAGCACCGGTCAAAAAGTTAGAAGATCTGATTGCATTCAACAAAAATGATTCAGTAGAACTCAAGTATTTCAATCAGGCATATTTAGAAATGGCATTATTAAAAGAAGGCACAAATTCGGAAAAATATCGTATTGCACTTCAGAAAATGTTGAAAGGTAGCCGCGAAAACGGAATGGATAAAACC
>CAYNGF010000261.1:0-2843 GCA_964396515.1 uncultured Paludibacter sp. | reverse complement strand
GTGTTAGGCGCAAGCTGTAAAAACGACAACGACAGTGATTAATTTGCTGCATAAAAACAAAAAAGAATTTGGAAACCCACCCACATTCAGGCATCCCGATTTTTATCGGGAGCTGCCTCAAGGTACGGGCGATCACTTCGCAGCCAAAAGAGCCTTCATTTTGCTTACGCACCACTGAAAGACAGCGATTTATTTGAATAATTGGTATTGAGAATTTAAAACTAAATTTGTGATTTTAATATAGAACAGAATTGTAATGTCAAAAGAAGCTAAAGCAAGAATAAAAATCAATAAACTGCTTGAAGAAGCGGGATGGCGTTTCTTTGACTCTAAAGAAGGCAAAGCCAATATTGTACTTGAGAATAAAACCAAATTAACTCAAACCGAATTAGATGAATTCGGTGAAGATTTTGAGAAGACAAAAAATGGCTTCATTGACTATCTGCTACTTGACGACAAAGGTTTTCCTTTTATTGTTTTAGAAGCAAAGAAAGAAGAAATAAATCCACTTTTTGCTAAGGAACAAGCCAGAAAATATGCACAAGCTCAAAACTGTAGATTCGTAATTCTTTCAAATGGTAATTTGCATTACTTCTGGGATTTACAGAGAGGAAATCCAAATATTATTGCTACATTTCCAAAACCTGAGACTGTTATCGGATATACGGAATTTAAGCCAAATGCCGAAGCATTAATAACTGAAACCGTAAAAGAAGATTACATTGTAAAAACTCAAAAACCAGACTACGCCAGCGACCCAAGATATATTGATGAATCACAACGCAGTGCATTTATTGAAGAAAATAAATTAAGGTTCTTGCGTAAGTATCAGGTTAGAGCAATTGAACGGATACAGGAAGAAGTAAAAGCAGGGAAAGACCGTTTCTTGTTTGAAATGGCGACAGGTACAGGTAAAACTTTAACGTCTGCTGCTGTTATAAAACTATTTCTGAGGACAGGTAATGCAAGACGAATTTTATTTTTGGTTGACCGTTTGGAATTGGAAGACCAAGCAGATAAAGCTTTTAAAGAATATCTTAGAACTGATTATAAGTGCTGTATTTACAAAGAAAACAGAGATGACTGGCGACAAGCAGAAATTGTTGTTTCGACAGTGCAATCATTTCTTTTCAAAAACAAATACAAAAGAATTTTTTCTCCAACTGATTTTGACCTCGTAATTTCTGATGAAGCACACAGAAGTATTGGAGGTAACAGCAGAGCTGTTTTTGAATATTTTATTGGCTACAAGTTAGGATTAACTGCCACTCCAAAAGATTACTTAAAGAAAATAAATGCCGGAGAATTAAGCGAAAAAGACCCGCGAGAATTAGAAAGGAGAATGCTTCTAGACACTTACACAACCTTTGGTTGTGAAGATGGCAAACCAACTTTTCAATATAGTCTACTACATGGCGTTAAAGATGGTTATCTGGTAAATCCTTGTGTTGTGGATGCACGAACAGAAATCACCACACAGCTTTTAAGCGATGAGGGTTATACAGTTGAAATAACGGATGATGAAGGCGAAGAAACTTCAACTACTTTTTCTCAACGTGATTTTGAAAAGAAATTGTTTTCCGAAAACACAAACCGCATTTTTTGCAAAACATTTTTGGAGAACGCATATAAAGACCCCATTTCCGGAGAAATTGGTAAATCAATCGTATTCTGTGTAAGTCAAAACCATGCTGCTAAAATCACACAAATTCTAAATGAATTTGCCGACAAGATGTTTCCGGGCAAATATCAATCTGATTTTGCCATGCAAGTTACTTCGTGGATTCCGGATGCACAGCAATTAACGATAAACTTTACCAATAATCGTTTAGGTGGCAAAGGCAACTTTCACGATTTATACCAGACAAGCAAAACCCGTGTATGCGTTACAGTGGGCATGATGACAACCGGTTATGATTGCCCCGATATTTTGAATGTTTGTTTGATGCGACCAATTTTCTCACCAACCGACTTTATTCAAATCAAAGGTAGAGGAACAAGAAAATTCAATTTTGCGAATAAAGAGGTTTTGAAAGATAAGAGTTTAATTGAAAACATACCGGAAGAAAACCTGCAAAAGTCGAGGTTTAAACTTTTTGACTTCTTTGCAAACTGCGAGTATTTTGAGGAAAAATTCAATTACGATGAAGTTCTAAAGTTACCTCCAAAAGGAACTTCAACCGAAGGCGGTGGCGGAGGCGGTTATGTTGTTGACGAATACGACAGCACAAAACACGACCCTTTAAAAACCTTTACAGTCAATGAAATTGGGCTTGAAGGAATGAAGATTGACCGAATGTATTTTGAGAAATTTGAAGATAAAGTAAAAGAGGATGACAAAATCAAGGAATTAGTTCAGCAAAAGGATTTTGATGCAATAGAACAATATATTATCAGTCAAATTTTTGATAAGCCGGAGGAGTATTACAATATTAGCAAACTGCGGAATGCCATAAAAATTGACAGGCGTTTATCATTGCGGGAAATCATTGAAAAAATCTTTGGCTTTATTCCATATTTTAAATCGAAGGACGAACTGCTTGACGAGGAATTTGAAAAATTTGATAGCCGTTATTTACCCCCTGAGGAATACTTCACTTTCGCAAGGGATTATTTTAAAAGTTACATTACCGACTCTGAGTTCAGAGATATAATTGAAAATAAAAAATATGCATTATTAAACACCAACCCGAATGGTGATGTATTCAGAAAGTTGCCGCCAGAATTGCGTTTTGCGATACCTGAGTACATAAAAGATAATGTATCACTTAATAAATTTGTTGCATAAATGTTAGACCAGGAAACAAAACGCAGGATTGATACTGCAAGAGATATTTTAGTAG
>CAYNGF010000260.1:0-2851 GCA_964396515.1 uncultured Paludibacter sp. | reverse complement strand
ATAACAAGCGGTGTTATGCAGTTACGCGATGGAATGCAGGTGGTTTTAAACAGATAAAGTTAGAGAGTAGCCCCCCAACCCCCTAAAGGGGGAGTTTTTGAGAGTTACTCGGGGTCAATATGTACTTATAAGCGTATTATTTCTACTTTGACAAATAAGATAGTTGAATCCTGTTTTTTCAAAAAGTACTTCAATTCCGTAGGAATTAAAATCGTTTAATTCTCTTAACTCGTTGACAAAATCTTTAATAATGATGTAGTATTTTTCCAAACATAAATTTTTATAAATTACAATTTTAATCAGTCAAAGTAGCATTATAATATTTCACAAAAAAATTAGATAAATTTTCAAAGTATAATAAACTTTGATAGTTACTTGAAACTAACCTCCCGATTAAAAATCGGGATTAACACGGTTTGTCTGCCAGTAAGGCAGGGTTCGGGAGCTGATTAGTATCGTAAAATCATTTATTGAGCCTATGAAATATAATACTAACAAATCATAGAAACATGAAACTCATGAAACTCATGAAACTTTTCAAACTTGAAACTTTCAAACTTTTAGACTTTTAGACTTGTAGAATGAACATATCAGAATTAGGCATAAAACGACCGGTATTATCTACTGTTTTTGTACTCATTATCATACTATTGGGTGTTATCGGTTATACGTATCTTGGCGTAAGGGAGTTTCCAAGTGTTGATAATCCGATAATTACAGTTCAGGTATCTTATCCCGGCGCTAATGCCGAAATTATCGAAAATCAGATTACTGAACCACTTGAGCAGAATATTAATGGTATTCCGGGCATACGTTCCCTTTCGAGTACAAGTAGTCAGGGCTCTTCAAGAATAACTGTCGAATTTGAATTGAGTGTCGATTTAGAGACAGCTGCCAACGATGTACGCGATAAAGTTTCCCGCGCACAGCGATATTTACCACGCGATTGCGATCCTCCAACCGTTTCGAAAGCTGACGCCGATGCCAACCCGATTGTTCAGATTACAGTTCAAAGCGATAAACGTTCGTTACTTGAATTGACCGAAATAGCTGAATTAACTGTAAAGGAACGCTTGCAGACAATTCAAAACGTGAGTGCCGTTGAAATATGGGGCGAAAACCGTTATTCCATGCGTCTCTGGCTCGATCCTGTGAAAATGGCTTCGTATGGTATAACTCCGATGGATGTAAAAAGTGCTATCGATAAGGAAAATGTTGAACTACCGTCCGGAAGTATCGAAGGAGACAAAATTGAATTGAGTATTCGTACGCTTGGATTAATGGAAACGCCCGAAGAATTTAATAATCTGATTATAAAGGAAGATAACTATCGGATAGTACGATTCAGGGATATTGGACGAGCCGAACTCGACGCTGAAGACCGCAAAAATATACTGAAACGTAACGGTATGCCTATGGTGAGTACTGTCATCATTCCTCAACCGGGAGCTAACCAGATTGAAATTGCTGATGAAGTTGCTGTAAGGCTTGAGCAAATGAAAAAAGATTTGCCCGAAGATGTGAAAGCGGAAATTGTTTTCGATAATACAAAATTTGTTCGTGCTTCGATAAAAGAAGTGGAGGATACAATCTTCGTGGCTTTTATTCTCGTTATTGCCATAATTTTTGTTTTTCTACGCGACTGGCGGGTTACGCTCATTCCCGTTGTAGTTATACCGGTTTCGCTTGTAGGGGCATTTTTTGTAATGTACGTTGCCGGATTCTCGATAAATGTGCTGTCGATGCTGGCAGTTGTTTTAGCAGTAGGTTTGGTGGTGGACGATGCCATTGTGGTTACTGAAAATATTTATCAGAAAATTGAAAAAGGGATAAATCCGCTTAAAGCCGGAATAGAAGGTTCGAAAGAGATTTTCTTCGCGGTGATTTCCACTACCATTACGCTTGTGGCTGTGTTTTTTCCCATAGTTTTTCTCGAAGGAATGACCGGACGATTATTTCGTGAATTCAGTATAGTGGTTTCGGGTGCAGTTATTATTTCATCGTTTGTGGCGCTTGCATTTACACCAATGATGGCGACAAAGCTTTTGAAACAACGCGAAAAACATAACTGGTTGTATCGAAAGTCCGAACCTTTTTTCAATAAAATGAACAGTTCCTACGAAAATGGTTTAAGTAAATTCCTCAAACACAAGTATATTGCACTGATTATTGCTATTATCACAATTATTGGAATAGTATTTATGTGGAAAGGAATACCTTCAGAAATGGCGCCTCTCGAAGATAGATCAAATATCTCGGTAAGAACTTCAGCGCCCGAAGGTGCAACCTATGAATTTGTGCGTGATTATACCGAAAAAATATATCAAATTGTAGATACTGTAGCTTATGAAAGCACATCGAACATTGTCATAATTCGCAGTAATTTTGGCATGATTCGTATTTTGCTGCCCGATATAAAAGACAGAAAAAGAAGTCAGATGGAAATTGCCGATGCAGTAACTGCTGCAGTTCGCAAAGAAACAGAAGCGCGTACTTTTGTACAACAACAATCTACTTTTGGCGGACGGCGCGCTTCAATGCCTGTTCAGTATGTACTTCAGGCTCCTAATATTGAAAAGTTACGTGAATATATTCCACTTTTTATGGATAAAGTAAACGCGAGCGGAAAATTTGAAATGGCCGATGTTAATCTCAAATTTACAAAGCCTGAAACACGTATTCAGATTGACAGGGATAAAGCTGCTTTGCTTGGTGTGAGTACCCGCGATATTGGGCAAACTCTGCAATATGCCCTTAGTGGTCAACGTATGGGATATTTTTACATGAATGGCAAACAATATCAGATTCTGGGTGAAATCAATCGTCAGCAACGCAATACACCACTCGATTT
>CAYNGF010000259.1:0-2865 GCA_964396515.1 uncultured Paludibacter sp. | reverse complement strand
ACGGAGGGGGCTATAAGTAGTGGCGGAGTGCGGGCTACTTTGCTGTCGGAATGAGGTAAATGTATGAGCGGGCTACGAAGTTTCTTAATTGCACTTCAATCCGGCATTACTTATAGCCTATGTTGGCAGCTGGCCGTTCTGTTTTTCGTGTTGGTTTCTCGTTGTTGTATTTATGCCAAAGCTTTATTCTATTTCGTAGTTCGTTTATCCCTTCTTGCAGTTCGCTTATTCTTCAGCGCAGTTGATTTATTCTACTTTTCAGTTCGTTTATTCTCCTCCGCAGTTGTCATATTCCTAAACGCAGTTTGTTTATTCCTTTTTGCAGTTGAGATATTCCTCGACGCAGTTGAAATATTCCAAAAGTAAGTAGGTTTCTTCTTCTCTTCAGTTGTTTTTCTGCAATTACATTTTTACTGCTTTAAATTCTAACTTTGATATTTGTTTGTATTGGGGGCTTGTTGCTCCAAATAAGGATTTGATATAGGTTTTGACATCAAGGGCGGTATCTACTAATCCAATGTCTGCTTTGTAAAGGGTTTCGTTACGGGATATTCGGGCGTTGCTTAATGGTGTGATAGCATTTATAACGGCTGTATTTTTAGTTTTTAAGTCGGTGTAAAGGTTTTTTAATGACGCAACTTTTAGTTCGGCTTCGTTTGGTGTGTAAAGTGGAATACTGCTTAGAAGTTGTATAAGTTTATCAAAATTTTCTAACCTATTATCGTAACTCATTTGCGATGAGGATATTTCTTTGATTTCTTTTCCTTCGGTTATGGCTGCCGCTTTTTCTGGTTCCGGTGTTTTGGGTGTAGCTCTTTTTCCCTGTATTTTTCTAACCAATGTTCTCGCGCTTTCGTCCACTTGGGTGGTGGTGTCGGTAGCTTTGACGGCGTTCATTATTCTTGTTGTGAGTTTGCTCAATGGTTCAAATGCGGCTTCGCGTGCCGAAACGGTATTGCTGTAAGCGGGCAATGCTGTGTTTACTGCGTTAATAGAACTTTCTGCTTCTGCTAAAAGGGCTTGCAGGGCTGTTAGTTTGATAGAGGATTTGGTAGGATTGTAATTTGTACCGTAACCTGTAACGAATGATATTAATTCGTTGAAGTTTGTTACGTTTTTAGCGTGACCGGTTTCCGATGTGCTTGCCATAATTGTTTGATTTTAAGATGAATGATAAAGGTTATTTGTGCAACAAATATACAAATTGTTTTTAAATTAACATTGTAATTATTTGTTTTTTTACAAAAAAATCCTTTGACCAAAAATATTGCGTAGCAATTTTAAACTTACAGTTCATTGTTTTTCCTTCTAAATGTAAAACCCTTTCTAAATGAGCAAAAACAATGTACTGTATTCCGCTCTGCCCGTAAGAAAAAGCGATAAAAGCCACTGCAAGACTTTGAGAAGATGAACTCGGGCTTGCTGTGGCTTTTTTTGCTTTTTGGGCGTTTAGTTTTTGTTGAAATCGTTAAGATTTTTCGTAAATAAAAGTATTTTCAGTATTAGAAAGTCATCCCAATGCCAACACTAATGCCATCTGTCCCACCTAAAACTTTGAAAAGAAATTTTCCATTGGGTTGTTGATATCGATATCCTAAATTTACAATAGGATAAATAAAAAATCCATGATCTACATTTGAATTAACCTTATCAAATGGAATGTCAAAAAAAGTTCGTGCGCCTAAATTAACTTCAAAGTGATTATTACTAGCTCCATTAAGTATATTCAAGGATATCGGTAGTTGCATTCCTGTAATACTAATATCATTTCCTCCAATAGCACCATAGCCTACCCCAATCTTTCCATATATGTAATAATGTGATTGTTTGAGTAGTAATTTTTCATAATTCAAAGTAACACCGTATCCACCGAGAGCTACTACATAAAGAAAATTATATTCGTTTGATATAGTGTTTCTAGATAACTGAGACTTAAAGTTATTATTTAGTTGACCAAAAAGTCCTATATATGAGAACATACATAGAATTAAAAAAAGAAGAGCTTTAGTTTTCATATGATTTATTCATTTGTATAAATAGTATCACAAGGCAAATTTTGTGGTACAGAATCAAAAATTATTATGGTCTGAGGTGTATACTCTTGGACAGGAGGAGCGTATACTCTTCGACCACCAAATGTAGAAACAGGTTCTGTTGTTAGTATCAAATCTGATCCTGAAAATTCAAATCCAGGATTGAGAGTAATACTATTATCTGCATGTAAAGTCGCTGTCGGGTTCATCATAACATCATTGAATTTCATATCCCTAATTTGAGTTTGTAATAAACCTGTTTTTCTCCCAAACCAATATAATAGTGTAGCTATTTGACCAATACAAAAACTATAAGTTCGTTTTGCTGTTTGAAGATTATCTCCTTGATTTGCACCTAATGGCTGTCCCCAAGCAGTAAATTTTTGTTTTAATATTTCTTCTCCAGAATATTGATTATTGCCACTATAATCTTTAGAGGGGTAAAAACCAGTTACCTGATTAGTAAACGTGAACAAATTTAAAATGACTGTTGCATCACTATAGTTATTAACAATGAACGGCATAAAACCATCATCATTATCTAAATCTTCTGGAGAATTTAATATTGTTCTACCATTATTGGCCATATATTCCTGCTCATAAGGATCAGCATCACCGAGTAATTCGATATGAGAGTCAATATGCGAGTGCGGAGGACTACTCATATCTGCAAGTAAATGTGCAACCCTTCCTAATATTTCATAGGCAACATTCTTATAATTACTGTAATGTACAACTTCACGATCTACAGTACCTATTGGCCATACTTGATTAAATCTAGTACATTCTCCTTGTGAATTATAAAAATATACAAGACTTCTATTAATAGTAT
>CAYNGF010000258.1:0-2890 GCA_964396515.1 uncultured Paludibacter sp. | reverse complement strand
ACCCGCACCAATTATTGTTACCTTTTCCATAAAAATTTATTTTTGATTGTTGTTTGATTCCGGTTTGCAAAAACGGACACAAAGATAATCATTAATTGGTTTGGGTCTAATTTGCATTTCGAATATTTTTCGAATTTATCACTAATTTAACAGCTTTTCAACTGTATTTCTGTGGTTTCTTCTTTTACATTAAAGTGATGATAAAAAACCTGCAAAGCAAAACTTATTTCTATTTTTTTAAATAATGTTTATTAGGTTTGAAGTAGAAAAGGTTTGAAAACTTAGTGATTGTTCCAGAGGATTTAGGGTCGAAAATATGTTATTAATATGCTGATATTAAGTTTTATAGACTAAATGAATTGTCAATTCAATTCTCTAAGTTATTAATAAAATATGGTTTCAAATTGTCTTCAAATATTTTCACAATTTTTTATTTAAACACATCTTGCCACTTTAGTTCCATTTTGTTTTCAGCAGGAAAATCGAGCCATAAATAAATATATTTGGAATTATGATAATTTTTCCCATCCCAGCGGTCGCCTACATATAAATATTTGGTTTCTGTTTTATTTTGTACCGGTAATATAAATGTAGATTGAGAGTCGTAAGTAACATGGTCGCCAATATTCATCAATTCCGACCAAGGTCCTGCAATTGTTTTTGCGTAAGCATATTTTCCTTGATTTGGTGCCCAACCGGTACAGCCTGAAGTCATCATAAAATAATAATCACTTCGTTTAACAATAGCCGGAGCTTCACGATGTCCACCCGGCCAAAGTGTCAAAACCTGCTCCTTTACATCAAGATAATCATCAGTGAGGCGGTATAGTATTAGATCGTAGTTTTCGCGTGCGGCAGAAAGAAAATAAGCAGTGCCATCTGTATCTTTGTAAAGTGTACAGTCGCGTGACATATTGCCAAATGGTCGGAAACTCTTAACAAAAGTAAAAGGTTTTTCAATATCATCGGAATAAGCCACAGCGGCACGTGCATAACTGTAATCATGCCCATACTCGTAATGCATCCACATTACAAACTTACCGGTTTTTTCATTAAAGATTACTTTTGGTCGCTCAATATTGGCATGGTCGAGTTCGGGGTGCGACTGTCGTGTCAACAAATTTCCGCGAAATTCCCAATTCATTAAATCTTCTGAACGGTAACACGAAACAAAAACGCCATTTTTGCGGTTTTCACCTACCCAGTAATAGTATTTGCCTATTTTAATAAAACCTCCACCATGCGCACGAATTAGGTTTCCATCAGTATCATACCACTCAGCACCATTGGTAAGCTCGATGTTTTTTTTGTGCTTTTGTGCTTCTGATGCAACAGTAAAAAGAAAAAAAGTTGCGGCAGCTAATATTATTGTTTTTGGGTTCATGGCTTGTAGGATGAAATTTTTTGTTTGAATTTTTATCGATACAAATTTAAATTTACGAATAAAGTTAAGGGTCGAAAATTCATTCAATTTGTATAAATAATTACAAAGTCTAATAAGTTGTTTTAAAATTTGAGTAAGTTCACTAAGCTATTCATTTGTTTCCGCTCGTTTCTTAACCAAATGAGAATCAAAGCCCCAAAAATATTTGCTTATGGGTGTTACACTTTAAAGTGAAAATTATCATTAGTTATCAATTTCAAATATTGTTTATTGCTCAATGTACAAAAATATTTCAAATCATCAAGCTATACTCATAAAAAATTGTTGTAAATTTTAAAAGATAATTTTGTTTTTTTAAAGAATAATAAGGTGTTCTATTTATTTACCATTAAATTAAATTGTTATGAAATCACATGTATTGATTTTATTTTTATTATTGACAATTGTTGGAGTTAATGCTCAACAGGTTATTGTAGTGCAAGGTGTTACAAAAACAAGCGCTTATCCTACTATTGCTGCAGCGGTAGAGGCTGCACAGAATGGCGACTATGTTTATATTCCGGGTGGAATTTTTGCTGAAGAAAACATTACTATTACTAAACAACTAAACATTATTGGCGCAGGGCATTATCCCGATTCTACTAAAGCAACAGGACGAACTGTTATTAACGGGAGCATAATTTTTAATAATGGTTCTGATTACAGTACCATTCAGGGTATTTATGTAAATAATGCAATTCAGATTGGTACTACTTGCGAACTAGCTAAGGTGAAAAATATTTTAATAAGTCGATGTAATGTTGGATCAATAAGACTTGCTGCAAGTAACAGCGGCACAACTTGTGGAGCAAGGTATATAAACATCCGCGAATGTATTATAAGAAATACTTTTATAGTAAGTATGACGCAGGATGTACTTGTAGAAAACAGTATAATTAATTGCACAATAAGAGATGTTAATGGGAATGTTCAATTTAAGAATTGTAACATAATAATCCCATTAGATAGAAATCATTTTATTTATAATGTTAACTCATGCAAATTTACAAATTGTATTTTTAATACCGTAAATCAAAATTACGTTGATTATAGTACACAATATCCAAACACATTCGAAAATTGTACAATGCCAAATGTTTGGGCAGGGATAAATACTTATATAAACTGTAAGTTTAACGTTCATCCAGATTCCATTTTTGTAAACACAAAAATCGAGAATTTCCAGTACACACACGACTATCATTTAAGACCAAATTCACAAGCAAAAGGAGCAGGGACTAATGGTACGGATTGCGGAATTTACGGAGGCGAGAATCCATATAAAGAAGGTGCAGTGCCAATGAATCCGCATATATGGTACAAGAATATTCCGAACATTACTGATAATCAGGGTAAATTAAATATAAAAATTGGTGTTACTGCACAGGAAAAATAGTAAGAATATGAGAAAGTTCTATCTTGTTTTACTGAGCCTTTGTGCGGTATGCATAAATGCTCAAAATAAAA
>CAYNGF010000257.1:0-2901 GCA_964396515.1 uncultured Paludibacter sp. | reverse complement strand
GCAACTGTTGTCCACCTAATACCGTTCGCACGTTGGCACAGGCACAAAATTATGCTTACACACTAGGGAGTTATGCTGTTTTTTTTCAACTTTATGGAGGAAATACTTTCACAACTTCGTTCGGGAAAAATGAAACGCTGAAAATAGAACAAATCACGGATTATCCTTGGGATGGAAAAATAGTTGTAAAAGTTACGCAAGCACCCAAGAAAAAAATACTTTCATTCAATTTCAGAATTCCTTCATGGTGTGAAAATGCTACATTTACTGTAAATGGTCAGCCTTTTGAATCAAAAATTATTGCCGATACTTATATCCCTGTAAGCAGAATTTGGCAGAATGGCGATGTGGTGGAAATTAATCTTGAGATGAAAGCAACGCTTATTGAATCAAACCCTTTGGTCGAAGAAACTCGGAATCAAACTGCTGTTAAGCGAGGCCCGATTGTGTATTGTCTGGAAGAAACGGATGCAAAAGGAGCTAAATCTATTGATGATGTATTAATTCCAAACGACATAAAACTTTCTCCACGTAAAACAACGATTGCCGGAAGCAGCCTTGTAGTGTTAGATGGTACGGCAAAGCTTACGAACGAAAGTTCGTGGGAGAATACCTTATATCGACCTGTCGAAAAATTGGATAAAAAAATTAATATCACATTGATTCCATACTATGCATGGGGCAATCGAGGCAAGATGGATATGACTGTATGGATGCCGTTGGGAAAATAGCAGCCCCCTGCCCACCAAAGGGGGTTCTAAGACTTATTCTCTAAAAAAAATACAATAATATGCTGAAAACTTTCAAAGACAAACTAACTAAAAACCCCCTTCGGGAGGTATGGGGGCTTTCTTATTGGGGTTTGTTAGGGGAACTTATTATCTTGTTCTCCTCTTTTGATATCTACATTTCTCCCACAGGAAACGATGTAAATTCAGGTACATCTGCTTTACCAAAAGCTACAGTATCAGCGGCTTTGCGTCAGGCTCGCGAGTTGCGACGGCTGAATGCAGAAGGGATTGAAAACGGCATCAATATAATTCTTAAAGGTGGAAAATACCGTTTTTATGAACCACTTTATGTTCGTCCGGAGGATAGTGGTACACCACAATCACCAACAGTAATTTGTGGTGAAGAAAATCAGGAAGTAATTATAAGCGGAGGAGTGCAAATAACGAATTGGAAAAAACAAGGGAAGTTTTTAGTTGCTGAAGTGCCCGATTTTAACGGACGACCATTGGATTTTCGGCATCTTTGGATAAATGGGAAAAAGGCAGTTCGTGCCCGCGATATAGTTGATTTTGAAGAAATGTACCGGATTTTACGAAACGACAAAGCAAATCAAATACTTTGGGTACCTGCAAAAGCGGTAAAAGCAATTTTGAAAGCACCTTATGCAGAAATGGTTTTACACCAAATGTGGGAAATTTCGTTTTTGCGCATAAAATCCATTTATATTCATGGTGATTCAGCTGCAGTAACTTTTCACAATCCTGAAAGTAAGTTGCAGTTTGAACGTCCATGGCCACAGCCGGTTATAAAAGAAGGTAGAAATTCTCCTTTTTTTCTTACAAACGCCATTGAACTTTTAGATCGACCCGGCGAATGGTTTTATGATATAAAAACCAGAAAACTATATTATTATCCTTTGCCCGGCGAAGTAATTTCCGAAGCAATCGTCCCGGCTTTAGAATCCTTGGTTCAAGTTGAAGGAACGCTTGACAGACCGGTACAAAACATCTGGTTTAGAAATATTCAATTCAGTCACACTACGTGGATGCGACCCTCGGAGAAAGGACATGTTCCGCTGCAAGCAGGAATGTATCTTACAGAAGCATATAAATTAAGACCCGAAATGGACCGTAAAAACAATCATAAACTTGATAATCAGGGTTGGCTCGGACGTGGGGCTGCTGCTGTTACGGTTTCGGGAGCCAAAAATATAAATTTTGAAAATTGCAGGTTCGAACATTTGGGTTTTTCGGGGCTCGATTATTCTTATGGAACTAAAGGCGGAAAAGTAGAGAATTGTATTTTTAATGAAATTGCCGGTAATGGTTTGGTGGCAGGGAGTTTTTCGCCACCATCATTCGAAACTCATTTACCTTACAATCCGACTGATTTACGCGAAGTTTGCGAAGGTCTGATTATTCACAATAATCTGTTTCAGAATGTAGCAAACGAAGATTGGGGATGCGTTGGAATTACAGCAGGATATGTTTCCGATTTTACCATCACAAATAACGAAATTTTCGATGTTTCATATACGGGAATTAGTCTCGGATGGGGCTGGAATCGGGATTTGATTTGCATGAAAAATAATATTGTTCAACGCAATAATATTCATCGGTATGCCAAACATTGTTACGATGTAGCAGGCATTTATACACTTGGGGCTCAACCAGGTACAATAATTACCGAAAATTATGTACACGATATTAATAAACCGACTTATGTCCACGACCCGAATCATTGGTTTTATCTTTACACCGACGAAGGTTCTTCTTACATACGAGTAATCAATAATTATACGGAGAGCGTAAAATTTCTTAAAAACGCCAACGGTCCCGGAAATATTTGGGAAAATAACGGACCCATGGTCAACGACAGCGTAAAGTTAAATGCAGGGAGAAGGTTAACAAGTAAATAGTTGTAAATGTCAAATAAATAATCACACTTTGATGATTTCTTCAAACGAAATAAAACCTTATAATAGGTTTTTTTTCTTTGTTATGAATCAGAAGCCGGTACTATATTTTGATGGGAGTTGCAATCTGTGAAACAAATGGTTAACCCATTTTGCAGCTATCCGGTCATAAAGTTATAAATTTCAGCTATATCATTTTTTGCTTTTGTGGTTTGGGCACTACAGATTTTTTTCGGATAAAGGGAGCGTATTTA
>CAYNGF010000256.1:0-2921 GCA_964396515.1 uncultured Paludibacter sp. | reverse complement strand
ATAAGTATGCGCCATCCGGAACCCCGAAAAATTTCCTGCACGAGTAAATAGTATCGACGCCATTGAGTGGTCGTTGATAAAATGCCTGTGTATTGTCTATCACAATATTCTTATATTTTTGTTTCAGCTTCAAAATATTTTCACACGACAACTGACCATAGTAGTTTACCACCAAAAGAACTTCGTTATTTTCTATAGTTCGCGAAAAAACCGGAAAAAAATTCTTGTCAATACTATAGAACTCAACCTCAACACCCTCATTGTGGCAAGTTTGAGCAATCGAGTCGCACAAAAATAATGGCAGATATGCTTTTTGGTAATTCATTGCCCGCAACAAATATAAAAAAGCATTCCGGCAGCTGTTCAGTGCGAGCAAATCTGAATAAAATTCTTTTTTTCCAAAATCTTCCAGGGAAAAAAAACCGCCAATTTCTTTCATCCGTAAAACCTCATTTAGATAAGCTCATACAAATCAAGAAATTTCCTGACTTTGTCTACTGAGTTAAACATCAAAACATCTATGATCGAAAGAAAAGGAACAAACTCTTGACCATACTGGGTGTAATCTATCGATTGGGTCTGGAGAAATCTTAGTTCAATGTTCGATACCCAAAAATCTTTTTTGTCATAAATTAACTGTCCACCAGCTGGGTTATGGTAAGTAAATGCACTGCTTAATTTGCAAATTTTTATTAAGCGTTCAGTTTTTGCCAAGCCTTGGGAGTCGTTATACAGAGAACTGCTTCGCTCAAAAACAGTATTCAAACCAAGAAACTTGCTCGTCTTAATCACAGAATTTTCGGCCAATTCACTGATTAAACTGGTTTGAAAGGAGAGGCACTCAAACACCAAGTCTGCAACCGTTACAAAATGAGGCGCTTTTTTATAAACCTGCTCAATTGTTTTTTTTAGTTTGGCTGTTACATCCAAAAACTCAATTTGATTAATTAGCTTGTTTGAACTTGCACCTTTCAGAGGGATAGTAAAATAGCTTGGGGCACCGTTAGTTAATATCCTATTTCTGTTAATCCATCCATTTTTGATAAAATTTACATCATCATAAAACACAAACTTATCAACCGATTTAATTAGCTGAAAATACCCAATATAAGGAAAGAAGTAAGGTTGCATTATTGCAATTTTCACTTCAACGAAGCCTCGACTATCTTGATAATTTTAATCTCATCTTCCTCAGCTAAGGAAGCATAAATTGGCAGACAAAGAATCCTTGAGGCAACATTTTGTGAAACCTCGCATGCGCTTTTAATAGGGCAAAAAGGCAAAGTATCAAGAGAAGGATAAAAGTATCTTCGAGGAACAATTCCATTCGCCTTAAGCTCGTTTTGATTTTTTTTCAATTCAGCTTCACTATCAAACAAAATTGGTAAATAATGGAAATTCTGAGAACCATTTCCATTCCATTTCTGCAGCTGGGTGCTTGGCGATAAATTTTTACAATAATTTTCCCATACTTTTTTTCTAGAAGACCCTATATTTTCAATTTCGTCAAGAACACAAAGTCCCATCGCAGCCTGAAACTCGTTCATTTTACAATTTATGCCAACGCATTCAATTGTTTCTGGTCCAGTAATACCAAAATTTATCAGCAATCTTATTTTTTTGGCCAAATCGTCGTCAGAAGTTATTATTGCTCCGCCCTCGATTGTATGAAACAGCTTGGTTGCGTGAAAACTCAAAGTAGCTGCATCGCCCCAATTTAATACAGACTTCCCCTTGTATTTAACACCAAAAGCATGAGCACCGTCGTAAACAACTTTCAAGCCACGCTTTTTGGCTATTTTATCAATTTCTTCAACTTCGCAGGGATTGCCAAAAACATGCACAGGCACAATAGCGGTCGTATCGGATTTAATTGCGGGTTCGATGTTTTTGGGGTCGAGATTCCAGGTTTCCGGATCAATATCAGCAAAAACTGGTTTAATACCTTCCCACAACAGAGAGCTAGCGGTTGCAACAAAACTGAAAGGGGTTGTAACAGCACTGCCGGAAAGCCCTAAAGCCTTATAGGCGATCTGCAAAGCCAATGTACCGTTAGAAACAAGGATTAAATTTCTAACGCCCAAATATTCCTTCAACCGAGCTTCCAATTCCTGGCAAAACTGACCATTATTGGTTAGCCAGGCCGACTCATAAATTTTATCTATATATCGAAACAGCTTTTCTTTATCCGGTAAGTAAGCTTTTGTAACATTAATCATACTTTACTTCCTTAAACCGCGAAGATATTCGCCATAGCTTGAGTTTTTATAAAAATCTGCCGCCTGAATCAGTTGTTCTTCATAAATCCATTTATTTAAAAATGCAATTTCTTCAAGACAAGCAATTTTAAAGCCTTGGCGCTGCTCAATTGTCTGAACAAACTGGCCGGCATCAATCAAGCTGTCATAAGTTCCCGTGTCCAGCCATGCGAAACCTCGCCCAAGCAATTGAACGTGTAATTTGCCAGCAATGAGATATTCTCTGTTCAAATCGGTAATTTCAAGTTCGCCACGGGCGCTTGGCTTAATGCTTTTGGCGATACCAACGACATTGTTATCGTAAAAATACAAACCAGGTATAGCGTAATTGCTCTTGGGCTTTTTGGGCTTTTCTTCGAGACTTACAACTTTCCCGTCATTATTAAATTCAACGACGCCATAGCGCTCCGGGTCTTTAACCGGATAACCAAAAACAATTGCACCATCAGCAATTCCCGCAGCTTTTTTCAAGATTGGGGTAAATCCCGTGCCATAAAAAATATTATCCCCAAGTATAAGACAACAAGTGTCATTTTTTATAAAATCTTCACCAATAATAAAAGCCTGTGCCAAACCACCCGGGTTTGGCTGAACCGCATAGCTAAGGCTTACTCCCCACTGAGACCCATCGCCAAGCAAATCCTTAAAACGCGGGGTATCGGT
>CAYNGF010000255.1:0-2955 GCA_964396515.1 uncultured Paludibacter sp. | reverse complement strand
GGGTGTTCCAAATGGCAACGGCGCAGGCCGGGCGGTGGAGCGCCATGGCATGGAGCGCATGCGGGGGACGGTCTCCCTACCACTGTCTAGGCGACTAGACAACCTACGCGCGCCCGCGCATGCGGGGGACGGTCTGTTTCAAGCGGCAAACTTGCCGCTTGATGTGAGCCGCGCGCCCGCGCATGCGGGGGACGGTAAGCGGGCAGCTTGAATTGTCGCGGCGCCGCGACAATCTCTCGTGGTCACACCATGCAGAAGCAGCCGTTTCCGCAGCATATCGCAGCATGCGCCGCCTGTTTTTCGCCTGAGCACGCCCCCATGACCCCGGCGAATAACTCCGCCGTGAGCGTGAATGACTACAGCGATTACACCCTACGCGCGCGCGCGCGCGCGATGTGTGCATAACTGTAGCAGGCGCCGCCGGGGCGGGCCGGGCGACACTGCATGGGCGACACAAACACGAAGGGCGCGGGCGGCTGTTTAGGCGCCTAAACAGTCATGCCGCGGGCAGGCTGACTCCCAGGTGCGCTAGCCGGGTGCGGGCGCCGATCGCAAGCGCCGGGTACGGGCTCAGGGCGTCCGCCGCCTCACGGGCCGCATACCGCTCGGGGTCGCTGACTGTTTCGCCAGGGCGCAGCTCGTGCGAGTGCTCGAGCGCCGCCATGATGCGGTCGCGCAGCTCGTCAACGGCGCAGGGCTCAGGGTCCGGCAAGCGGTCCGCGAAGGCGGACTGCCACTGCGTTGACGGCGGTGGAGCCGGCCGGGCCGGCTCGGGTGTCGGGCGTCCGGCGAATATGTCGGAGAGCACGGACTCTGCCGCGTCTTGTGTTACCAGTCCGGCGTCTAGCAGGGCGAGGATCTCCGCCTCGCCGGGCAGTAAATCCGGCAGGTCCTCCGACACGTCCGCGGGCGGTGCGTGCGCTGTACGGGCCGCCTGCGCGGTCGTTTTCGGCGGCGCGGCCAGCTGAGGGGCGCCTATGGCGTTTTCGAGGTATTCGCGCAGGGCGTCCGCGCCGATGGCCTGCAGGGCGTCGTTCCAGTCCTTGCCGGTGCCCTCGGGCGGGCGCAGCCGGTAGCACCTGGCGCCGGTCCGCGCGCAGGCATCGGCCGCGGCCTGCGTTTTACCTTCGCCGGTGGTGTCGGTGTCCCATGCGATGTAGAGATCGCGGAAGGCCGCCCATCGGGGCAGCCAGGGCGGGAAGTCGGTGGCAACGCGTGCGACGGCCGGGAAGCCGCAGGCGGCCAGGCTCAGGGCGTCGGCCGGGCCTTCAACTAGCAGGATCGGGCCGTCATCGGTCCGCGCGCCGGGAGTCCAGAAAACGCCGCTGCCGCGGCGGGATGCTGTCGTTACCTTGCTGAATTCCGGCGCGTCTTCGATGCGGCGCCCGCTGGCTGTCACGAGCTTGTTGTCAAGGTCGCGCAGCGGGTAAACGACGGCCGGGAAGCGCCGCCACTTGCGCTCATCCGTTTTGCTCTTGAAGGGCCACGCCGGATGAAACATGGCGCCGCTCGCCCGCGCCAGATCGAGCGGTATGCCGCGCCCTTCGAGGTATGCCGCGGCGGGGCTGCTTTCGAAGGGCTGCAGCCCCTTGAGCCATCCTTGCAGCTTTTCGAGGTCCGGCCCGGGGCCGGGCTGCGGTGCATCCGGCAGGGCGAATGCCTGCCGGAGCTTCGCCTGCTTTACCTGCCGGTGCGATCGGCGCGGGCCCGAGCCTGGGGGCGGGTCGCGGGGGGCTGTTTTCAGGACGCCGGCCAGTGTGCTCAGGGCTTCGCCTGCGGTGTAGGGGTCACGCCCGTGCTGCGGGACTGCCGCCGCATAGTCCCGCATGATGGCCTCTGCCTCTGCCCGGTCTAGCCGTGCGTCGCGCAGCTGGCAGGCGAGCCATAGCCCGGCGTTGTTGCGCCCATCCGTGTTCGCCTTCTCGAGTGCCCGGCTTAGGAGTGCCGCGGCGTCCATCAGTCGCCCTCACGAAAACGCTGCAGGGCGCCATGGAAAAGCAGGCTGACGCTCGCGCCGGCCGCGCCGTTTCTGTTCTTCGAGAAGCGCAGCTTGACGGACTTTTCGCCGCTCGCGTTTTCGATGGCGTCTTCGGGTACGCTCAGATCCAGCACTGTTTCGGCGCCATACTCAATCTTTCGGGTGCCAGCGCCAGCGGACACGCCGCCGGTCTTCATACTCGCGCGGTTGCGCTCGGCTATGGCCAGCACGGCGCAGTCGAGGCGGTGGGCCAGGGCGCGCAGCTGCATGAGCCCCGCGTTGAGCTTTTCGTACTCGGTGGCGTCAATCTCGCAGCCGTCAACCCATGAATGCACGGAGTCCATGACGATCAGCAGGGCGGATGCCTTGCCGCGCGTTACCTCCGCCGCCTTCAGGATGTCCTCGGGCTTCGCGTAGCCGTGCGTCGCGTCGGCCAGCACAAGCCGCGGCGCGCTGGCGGCGGCCTGCCGGGCAAGGTCAAGCGAAACAGCGGCCGGGATCTCGCCGGTCTTGAGTCTGCCCAGGTATGTTTGCGTCACGCGCGCAGTCACGCGCCGCATCAGCTCGAGCGGGCGCATCTCGCAGGAAACGAACAACGCGGGGGCGCCGCACTCCGCGGCGATCTGCAGGGCCAGGGCCGTTTTGCCGGTCCCGGGCGCGCCATGCGCAACGTGCAGCCCGGGGCACAAGAAGCCGCCTAAGTGCCGGTCCAGGTGGGGCAGGTTCGTTATAGGGCCGCGCGGGGCGCCTGACTCGTAAGACGCGCGAGCGGCCTCTGCCTCGATCTCCCAGTCTGTCAGCAGGGCCGCCAGCGGCGAGAGTCGCAGGCTGTCTGCCGGGGGTGCGATCAGTTCAGTTGCAGTCATTGCTCCATGCCTTTCTGCCGCGGTGCGCGGCGCCTGCCGCCGCCGGTGGGGAGTAGGAAGGCCCATTCTCGTAAGGCATCCGGCGGGCTGCGCCGCAGTCCGCGGCCGCCC
>CAYNGF010000254.1:0-2959 GCA_964396515.1 uncultured Paludibacter sp. | reverse complement strand
TCTCCATCCAAAATTGAGCAGTCGGATTAAAGTCGGCAATAACATTCTCTGAACGTCTTGCCAATTCATCCCAAACATCCTTCTTTAAAGAATTGACCTCATTGCCGTATAAGTAGTCACGCCTTGCACCAAGTGCCTTATCGATCCTGTCAGCCGAAAAAAACTCGATAATTGAGCCTGTCGGTGAGGTCCATCTCGATGTTGATATATTCCAACTTGATTTACCCCATAATCCCAAAGGCTTACAAACATTTGATAAAATCCTTATCGCCCCGATGTCAAGGTGCGGCTTGGACTCTGAAACGATAGTTATAATCAAGTCTTTAAATCTTAGTGCTATGGAAAATAAAAACAGAACAACATCATACGTCTTGCCCGATCCGGTACCACCCCTGTGAACGATAATCTTACTACCATCGTCAAAGGCTTTCTGTGTCTTGTAAAATATTGTGCCTGTTTTTATATCAACATCCATAAGCTATTGACTTTTAGAGTGATTGATAAAATTAATATTTATTGCATCGCCTGTAAATTCGTTTTTCGTAGGTGCATTGTAGCCGAGCATTTGATTAATAGCATCTAAAGCCTTCTGCTTATCATATAACTCGATCTTCACATATTCAACGTCAACTATTTCAGGGTCTTCTTTTGTTCCTATATTTTTCTTTAAAATTTTTGCTGATATTGATTTTATACAAGCCTTCTGATCGTCTGTTAATTCATCAAAATCTTTGCGCTCCACCCATGTTTGGTGCATGTGAGCAATAGAGGAATAGGCTATCTTTTCATGTTCCTTCAAAACCCTCAATGCCGACAATTGTGCAGTCTCCGCCAAATTATCTTGCATATACTTTATACGCTCTCTTATGTTAGGTTTCGTTAAGTTTTCGCAACCTATCTCTTTAGCTGAATTTTCACTATATCCAGCATTTATTGCAGCCCTTGTAGCGTTAAGGTGCAACACATATTCGTAGCAAAACTTCTCCTGTTTATCAGTGAGCTTTGCCATTTCCTCCATATGCCGTTGTTCATCCGTCTTTTTCACGCGCCAAATGTAAATATTTTAATTAAACAATCCAAACAAAATCGGGATTATTTTTCAACCATTCTTCAATTATTTTTATGTTAGGCAACTGACTTTTTGTTGTTGATCGCTGTAATGTAGTGTAGCAAACGGTTTCAGGGCTTTTTCGGTGTCAAGAATATTTTATTCTGGTAAAAAATTATTTTCTAAAAATAAAAATAATTCGGTTAACTGGTTATTCTTTAGGCTATTACGAGCGAAAAGATATACCAATTATTATTTTATTTTATTTCATAAAACTATATAGAGAAAGCCCTATTGTATATATATAGTTTAGTATAATATTTTAATAATAATAATAATATTATATATATATATTTGATTATTAGATAGTTATGGAGGTTTTTTAACTATTATTTTATTTTTTACTTTATAATTAACATTATATGAATTTCCTTTCAATTCCATGAAGCAACACTTTACAAACCTGATATAACACCATGATGCACACGCAAATACCATGACGTAAAACAAAACCAACCACCTTAAACCATGACGCAACCAACCTCGAAAAAATTATTTTTACCCGCAAAAACACCGAAAAACCGTAGTTAACGGATATTAAAAAGCGCCCCTATTTCTATAATGGAAGTTAAATTCACGTTAACTTTTGTAAAACCGATGTTCAAAAAACGGCGTTTTTAGTTAAAAAGTCTTTAAAAACAGCGAAAAAGTGGGTAAAAAGTGGGTAAAAAGTGGGTAAAAATGGCAAAAAATGGGTAAAAAGTGCCGAAAAATGACCAAAAAATAACCAAAAACACACCAAAAATTGAGTAAAAATCGAGTAAAAATATGCGGAAAATCAAACATTGCCCCTGATTATTCATGATATTACATGAAAAAAGATCGCTTTTTACTAAAAAAAACGACCTTTTTAATTCAATACCTCTGATATTTTACCCAAAATACTGCTTAATCACCCACTCAAAATCCTCCGCATCATCAATAAATCTATGCGAATATCCTAAGAATTTCGCCCAAAATCGTTGTTCCCCTGATGCAACTCCTTTGCCATCGGGTCTCTTAAATTCCACAAACAAGCACTTGCCGCCCTCCTGAATGAACATATAATCAGGTATTCCTTTATGCTTATTCTTCTCCAGCTTCACCGCAACAAGCCCCTTTTGCCGTGCGATACTACAGCAGTTTTGCTCGAGGATTAATTCTGATTTCGCGTGTTTTTTAGTCATTATTGTGAATTTTTTTCGTATTCCTCCGGCAAATCGTAATCCCAAAAACCCAGCTTGCCCTTCACGTTCAAAATCGGCTTGTCGAAGAGTATTGGGTTGTCCAACACCCAATGATAAATAACTTTTGGATCGCTTGGCCAGCCACGACTATATTCCGCCCAAATACTCGGATGGTTTATCACGCAATCAACGATTTCGACGCTGCCGATGATAGCGGAATATAATTCATTTTCATCGCAATAATTTAATGCGGAAAGCAGTTGAATCTCTTTTACTGTGGCTTGCCCCCCTATGTCGAGTTTTATGTTGTCAGGCTTTGCACTGGCATGAATCAATACCATTTCACCCTTATACTTTTCTGGTAGTTTCCATGTTCTATTCTCGATATCTTTAATTCCTGCACATAAAAGGTATGCCCAAGGTTGTTTTACTGATAATACTTTGTGTTTCATATTTTTACTTTTATTTTTTATCCGTTCTCCGACACAACCTCATTGATCTCATCCATTAGTTTCATACTGACCCTGTCGCCATACCACAGATAATCGCCAAACCTCCTGATACCGCTCCAGACTGTCGCGTGTGAGCGGTTTGACTGCCTTGCTATATCCGTCAGCCTTATCCCCATGCCATGCATGTAGTGCCATATCGCCATCCTTTTTATCGGGTTCTGCCCAGCCCTGTT
>CAYNGF010000253.1:0-3020 GCA_964396515.1 uncultured Paludibacter sp. | reverse complement strand
GTGTAAACTGTGCATAATTCATAAACAAATTGCCATCGAACAATAAAAATGTTGTAGGGCCATAAAGCCTTAATTTACCTGAACCAGTTCCTTTAAAATTGCTAACAATTCCATCAAAATATGGTTTAAGAAAATCTACTTTAATAGACTTAGCATTTATGTTTAAATCGAGTGAGTCTGTTTTTGGAACATAAACGCCACTAACAGTAGCAACTATACTGTCATTTTTTTGTAAAAATTTTCCATTTAACTGAATCTCCTGTTTCTCACTGTTCCATTTTGCATCAACATCAGCATTGGCAATATTCACATCGTTAATTTCGAAATCATCAATTTTTAAAGCAGCCTCAAAATATGTTTGTTTTAAAAGACTGTAAAAATTGGCTTTTCCGGTTGCAAAACCACCAAAAGTAAGAGTTTTCATCTGTAGTAAACCGGTTACGAAACCAAGATCCAGATCGTTCATTTTAACAGTAACACTATCAGTCGTTCTGTTTGATGCAATTCCATCAATATAAACGTACTGACTGCTGTTTTCGAAGCGGAAATTATGAATTGTGATTGTACTGTCAGAATTAAAATCAATGCTGCTCGAACGTATATCCCAGGTAGTGTCGTTAATAATAACCTGTGCGGGCAAAATTTGCATGCGAGCTGCTGTTAAACCATTCTCTTTTCTGAATTTTGTACAGGTATTTATTTCGCCGGCATTGGTAATTTGCTGAGAGTTTTGCCAACCGAGTTGTGCAGTTAGAGAGTCGTTTGCAGCGCGCCCTGTCATAAAAAGTTGGACAATTCCGGTTTTTTCTACAAGTTGAGCACGCGAAGACAGTTTTAAACTTCGGGGTTCTCTGTTAATTCTAAAAGTAAGATTTTCAAATTTTTGTTTGCCTGATTTTAATCCGGGTATGTTGGCTTCAAGCTCAATCTGATTGAATCGTTCGTCAATTCTTCCGCGAATTTTTGATTTCCCTTCAATTCGATAGGGCAATCCGAGAATTTCAGAAATCTCATTGGTGTTTGCAATGTCGAGATCTATTTTTATCAGGTTATTACTCCCGTTTTCCGTTACGTTGTTTTTCCATGCTGTTAATGAAGGCAGGTAATATTGAATAATTTTGTTGATTGTTGCAGGTAAACTGCTGTATCTGAAATTTCCCGAAACCGAGCCGTTCAGATAGTCAGAACTGATTGAGAAATTTGTATTAGTGGGACTGGTTTCAGATGTGAAAAGTATTTTGTTAACATTCAATGTTTTATTGTTGTTGATAAGGGTTATGCTGTCAAACCGTATAATACCATTCAAATTGTCAGGGTTATTTCCTATCATGTTAGTTTTTCCGTTGAATGAAATATAAGCACCGGAATAGTTTTTAATGAAATTTAGTGCGTACAGGTTGGCTTCTTTCACTTTAAGGTTGAAATCGAATACAGGTAATTTACCTGTCAGGTCAATAATTCCATTAAAGTTCGCTCCGATATTTGCATCATCAATAATTATATTACCATTAAAACCGGAACCATCATAACTTCCATCGAATTTTACATCGCGATATGCATAGTTGTTAAATTCAAATTCAGGAACTAACGCTTTAGCAGTGCCTTTAAATGGACCATGTACCGATTTTGTGCCTTTAGTATTCAGGTTAAATGATGTTTTTCCGAAGGTCTTGTCGTTCAATAATTTGCCAAGTTCAAAACCTCTGGTAGCGATATTTCCATTATATGTAAGGTTTTTCAAAGTATTGTCGAATTTGAGCAAAATATCGGTCGAAATACTTCCTAAATTGGTGTTAAATTTCCCGTATGCAACAAGATTACTAAAAAACCCTGTAATGTTTCCGGAGTAATTAATCAGTCCAAGTCGGTTAAGTTCGTTTGGTAAAATAAATGGTTTGCGTGTGATGTCCGAAATGAAATCCTGAACGGTATTTTTTTCTGCTTCAAGTTTCTTAATCACTGCATATACAAACACATCGTTAATGTTGTTAAGTCCGTTTAGGTCAATATCGGATTGAAGAAGAAAAGATTTCCCATATTTTATTTCAAGATCTTTCAACCGAATGCTAGATAATTTTCCTGAAAAATTTCCGCTAATCGTTAACTTGTCTTGCAAGTAGGCAAAATTGGGAACAAATGCCGAAAAATCTGAAAAAGAAATATCAGCATATTTCAGAGGGGCAGTCCATTTGAGCTTAGTGTAAGTTGTATCGCCGGCAAAAATCGAGTCTTCGTTAAGTGAAATATCAGAAAAAAGCAGCTCCGATGAAGGAAGATTTATTTTTATTTCAGGTATTTCGAAATTTTTACCTTTACCTGTAACCGAGGCAGTAATATTCTTTACGCTGAAGCCGGAAATTTCGCTGAAACTTAATTTTTTAATTTGAGCATTCAGCGTGTCGGGAGTTAAAATGTTTAAATCAATCTTTGCATTTATTTTTCTGATTTTTAAGCGAGTAGTATTTATAACCCCTTCCGGAACAGATATGTTGTGACCCAAATCGGAATATTTCAATTCCGAATTTCTTATATTAATATTTTTTATCTGGAATATTGCTGCTTTTGATTTTTTTTTCTCAGGTTTATTCAACGCATCAACAATGAATTGAAAATTTGGACTTCCACTTTTATTAATTTTGATAGAACCTTTGAATTTTTGAATATCAATGCCGGTGAAAATATATTTCCCTTTGAAAAATTCACGCAATTTAAAGTTAAGTTTTGCTTTTTCAATGTAGGCAAGTGTATCTGTTTCGAGGTCTTTTATCAGTATATCATTAATTTGTATAGTATTAAACAACTGATATTTTACCTTGCCAATACTTATTTCGGTGCCAAGATTTTGCGATAATTCTTTTATAACTTTTTGAGCAATATAATTTTGGATTTTATCGGACTGCAATAAAACCGGAACAGTGGCAAGAATTAATAAAATTGTTGCCAACAAAAAACTTAGTATTGTAACTGTTTTTTTTATACTTTTGGACATTGAATTACAAAAGTAAATAATAATTTGCTAT
>CAYNGF010000252.1:0-3021 GCA_964396515.1 uncultured Paludibacter sp. | reverse complement strand
TCAAAAATATGACCCTTTTTGAATTTAAATTGAGTTTTTAAGGGTCGACTAAATACTATATACTGCTCCAAAAGTTATCATCGAATAGCATTTCAATAGATTTATGTCGAGATGTTAGTAGCATCGTTTTTGAGAAGTGCGTATTGCTTATGGGCAGTTTTACTTTAATTGTGGTAATCGTTTTAGATATACTTATCACTTTATCAACACTTTGACCAATTCCTTTAAGTTTTAGTATTCTGTCCAGTTCTTTATAAACCTTGTATGCCACAAAACAGATGCAAACATGAGCTTCTATCCTTCGTGGATTGAAGTGAAACATTGGGCGCAGTTCTATGGTTCCTTTAGTAACCCGAAATGCATTCTCCACTACCCATAGCCCGGAATATTGTTCATAAACTTCTTTGGCTGAAAGAGACGTATTTGTAATGTATCCTTTTAGTCCATCCCATTTCTCATCATCGCGAACTTTTTGATTATTAATCTCAACTTTTACATTACTCGATATCTCTAAGAATTTATTATATCCACGTTTATTGATATTTTCTTTCGTAATACTCCCACTTTTGTATGCGTTCTGAAGTCGTTTTACTCCTTTATCTTTGTTATACTTATCTTTTCTGGCTCGTTTTGCAGAATATCCTATAATTAATCTGGTATTCCCCTTTCTAAGCTCATAAAACTCATTTTCTTGCTTGTCTAATGAAAAAATCCATTGTTTAATTTGTTCCGATTCACTTTTAATTCTCGCACCAATTATATATTTGTAGCCCCCAGATTCCAGTAATGCTACATTTGATTTACTCATTAATCCCGAATCGGCCACCACAACAAAGTCATCAAGATTAAATCGCTTTACAAAGTCGTCAATCAACGGAATCATCGTTCGTCCTTCAAACTGAGCTCCATTGAAAAGAGAATACGACAAAGGATAACCATCTTTACTTACCAACAATCCTAAAACTACCTGTGGCTGGCTATGTTTTCCATCTTTTGAGAATCCGGTCTCTCTTAATTCATCACTATCCTCTGTCTCAAAATAAAGTGTGGTTACATCGTAAAACATTAATCCAATACTTCCACCAAGTATCTTCTGTGTATGCGTAACGCTTATTTGCTGTATCTTTTCTTGTTGTGTGTTGTAAAGTTTGTCTAAGTATCGGTAAATTTTATGCAGTTGAATGTCTTCATCGTAATATGATTTAAGATACTCAACAGTTCCAGATTTACTCATTGGTTGACTCAAGCGAGCAACTACCAAATGGCGTAATATGTCATCATTGATTTGATCAAAGCCAATTAATCGGAAAACTTTATCCAAAATTAATTGGATACCATTGATTAAAATGTTGTCGATGTTCGATAATAGGTTTTGAACAATATGAACTTCCTCCTGTTCTTTGGTTGATTGTTTGAATAAATCTTGTCCTCGAACATAAACTGACAACCAATTCTCTGCCTGAATACATAGATCGTCAATGGTAGTATTATCAGAACTACTACCGATTGTCTTAACCACTCGATACTTACCACGGCTTTTGTCGATGACTTGAACGCTGATTATGCCGCTTGGATTCTTCTTTTTTCTAATAAACATAGAACAAAGATAATCAACTTAAGAGCCGGGACACCCATTTGGATGTCCTAAATTTTACATACACCTGATTATCAAACAACTAAAAAACTCAACTTTTAAAAGTGTCGAAGTCAGGAAAAGTATGAGTTACATTTAAGATATTCACTTTTAAACGTTCGTGGTGAGAATTGTGAACTTCAAATAAACGGCAATTACACGCGAAATCTGAATTTCGAGTTTACAGGAGCAAATATCTGGAAAGAAATTGTATGTAAATCTCAACTGAAAAAAGGATTAAATACCATACGTTTAGTTAAAAGTAAAAGAGCAGAAACGGCTTTTTATCTTGACAAACTTTCAATAAATTGATTTAAACAGGCTTTTCTAAATTTATGCTTGTATTGCCTGTTGTGATTATCTTAACATTTCACAAATTTGATATACTATCTATATAGTCGAACCAAAAATGCCAATCCAAATTAGTTGAAAATTATATAGACTTTTAAAGTTTGATTATGTATATTTACCCGTATGAATATGGTTATTCTTTAAAAAATATTGTTACTTTTGACAATAAAATAAGATAAACGAACAACCCGTAGCTTACAGCAATAACCAAATTATCAAAGCTATACGCATCAAACTTGATTGAATGAGGAAACACAACATTCATCTTCAGCCCTTGGGGAAAACTATTACCGTCAATCATCAAACCCCGCTTATTGATGTTTTGCATGAATTTGGCGTGGAATTCCCATGTGGAGGTAAAGGAACCTGCGGTAAATGTAAAGTCAAACTTTTAGAGGGAGAAATTGAGGTTACAGATATCCATCAGCAAAAATTAGAATTCCTTGGGCTTGACAGTAATTGGAGGCTTGCCTGTTACAGTAATTGTACCACCGATATTACGCTCGAAATAGACCAGTATAATCATCTGATTCTTGCCGATGAAAGTGAATTTGAATTCACTCCAAAAAGCGGATACGGAGTTGCTGTGGATTTAGGTACTACTACATTGGTTGCTCAACTTATTGATTTATCCACGGCAAAAGTTATGGCAGTAGAAACTATGCTTAATCCGCAGGCAAAATTTGGCGCTGATCTAATTTCGCGCATTCAAGCCTGCATTCATGGAAATGAAGTGGAAATGTGCAGACTAATCAGAAAAAGTATCGGCACTATGACAGAACTCTTACTGAGCAAACACAAGGTACCGCTACAAAGTATGGCTATTGTAGGAAATACGGTGATGCATCATATTTTTTGCGGATATGACCTTTTTTCGTTGTCACAATATCCATTTTCAACATCGTTTCTTTCAGCCGTTAAATTTACCGCAAATGAACTCGATTGGCATTTTCAAGTTAATGGTGATATTACTTTTTTTCCTTCAATTGGTAGTTTTGTTGGCAGCGATATTCTGGCCGGAATTGCAGCTACAGGAA
>CAYNGF010000251.1:0-3052 GCA_964396515.1 uncultured Paludibacter sp. | reverse complement strand
CATTTTGGGTTATCAGTTCGCACGAGGAGTGTCTGGCTAAAATTGGTATGAAACCCTCAAAGCGAGTTCCACTGCTTAACGGTGCTCTCGAATGCTGGTTTAATAAATACGAAGTATTTGCAGGAAAACGCAAAGAGTTTCTCGGGAATAAGGACTTAAAAAAACACAATTGAATTTTTTGATATTATTGAAATTTTTTCATCGAAAAAAGTTTGTTTAACCCGAAAAAAGCAGTATCTTTGTACCCGCAAATGTAAACCATGGCTACGTAGCTCAACTGTATAGAGCATCTGACTACGGATCAGAAGGTTGCAGGTTAGAATCCTGCCGTGGTCACATCAAAAACCGCTTACCTAAAAAGTATGCGGTTTTTTGCTTTGTTATATATTGTACATGTATTTTTTTAATACACGCTGATATCTTATAATTAATAATTTAACTTTCGCTTGTATAAGTAGTTGAATTTGAAATACATAAATATGTGCGATGAATTTTCTGCTTGTGGTGAACCGTTCCTCTCGGATACTTGTCCCGCTCGCGGGAAGGAGAGGGGCTGGGGGTGAGGTAAAACATCGAAAATTTGGGAAATACACATTTGTATAACCATCTGATATTCAATATGCAGCATTTAGAAATAATCAGTAATTCAAGCAATTTAATACATGCGAAAGTTGAATTAATGAAATGACACTTGATATGCAAACTGAACAATATTCTGGTGTGTTTGTTTGAGAGAATATTCTATTCCAAAAATTGTAATTTGATGAATATTATTTGTTCTCGTCCCATCTTCAAATAATACTAATTTCTATATGCATTTGAGTTTAGTTTATACAAATTCATCGATCTTATCTGAATTGATTTGCCTGAAATAGTTTAAATTGTTTAATAAATGCAATAAAATACAAAAAAATAATAAACATTTTTTAGGAAATAACTATTAAAATGATTTTTTTATGGAAAATAATTTTATATTTGTAAAACAATTATTCAACACGGAATCTCAAAATTCCAAATTAACAAAATATTAATATAAATGACTATTTTATGAGAAAACGAATGTTTTTACTAATCTGCTTTTTTATGGCAGGTATGGGCATAGCCAGTGCTCAGTCGAGGCCTGTGTCAGGGAAGGTTTTGTCTGCCGAAAATGAAGAACCGATAATCGGAGCTTCAGTAGTGGTAAAAGGAACTACCACAGGTACAGTAACAAATGTAAATGGTAATTTTTCAATTAATGTACCATCAGCAAATGCAACGCTTGTGATTTCGTACGTAGGTATGAAAACTGTAGAAGTTGCAGCCACAAACAACATGGTTGTAAAACTCGAAAGTGCAACTCAGGTACTTGATGAAATTCTGGCAGTAGCTTACGGTTCAACTACAAAAAAATCATTTACTGGTGCAGCTGCCTCTATTAAAGGCGAAAAACTTACCAAAATTGAAACTTCAAATGTTACAAAAGCACTTGAAGGAGTAGTTCCTGGTGTTCAAATTTCCAGTTCTACAGGTCAGCCCGGTTCAAGCGCTGCTATCCGTATTCGTGGGTTGGGTTCTGTTTCTGCAAGCCAGTCACCTCTTATTATAGTCGATGGTGTGCCTTATGAAGGTTCTTTGAACTCGATATCACCTCAAGATATCGAAACCATGAATATCTTAAAGGATGCTGCTTCAAATTCTATGTATGGAGCTCGTGGTTCGAATGGTGTTGTATTAATAACTACAAAAAAAGGATCAAAAGGAGCAACTAAAGTCACACTTGATAGCCGTTTCGGTGTAAACTCACGTGCTGTACCTGCATATAATGTTATTACAAGCCCCAAAGACTATTACGAAATGTCATTTGAGTCAATTCGCAATAGTTTAGTGGAAGGAGGTATGGATTATTTCACAGCTTCAAATTTGGTTTCAAAAGAGTTAATTTCTAAGCATTTAGGATATAATATATATAAAGATGTAGCTGATAATGAACTTATTGACCCTTATACAGGTATTATTAATCCAAATGCAAAACAATTAAAATGGGGTGATAGCTGGCTGAACGATCCTTTTGTGAACGGGACTAAACAGGAATACAATATAAATGTTTCTGGAGGAAATGAAAATACATCTGCTTACATGTCAGCTTCCTATCTTAGCGACAAAGGGTATGTTATCAACTCAGATTTTACTCGTTTAAGTACACGTGCAAAAATTGAACAAAAGGTTAATAACAACATTAAAGCAGGTTTGAATATTGCTTACTCAAAAACAAAATCGAATTCGCCGATTAGCAGTACCGGTGGAACAACATATTCAAATATTTTCAATTTTTCACAGAATGCAGGTCCTATTTATCCTATTTATAAATATGACCTTGCTACCGGTGATCCGATAAAAGACCTTAAGGGTGTACAGATGTACGACTTTGGTTCGAATAACTATGCAAACGGTGTTTTAGTTGGAAATACACGCGCTTATGCCGGTGAGCAAAACCCTATGTATAAATTAAGTTATGATAGTAACGAAACTATTTATGATAATTTATCATCGCGCTTATTCACTGAAATAAAATTCTTAAAAGATTTTACACTTACACTCAATGGTGCTTACGACGTATTCAGTAGTGTTTATACCGAATTTATTAATCCTTTGCAGGGTGATGGAAAAAATTATGATGGTATTGGATATAAAATTGCTCAACGTGAAGAATCGTTGAATCTCAATCAACTTTTAAATTATACAAAAAAAATTGGTATGCACGATATCAACGTTTTAGTTGGACATGAAAGTAAATCCAATGATTTCTGGTATCTTGAAGGCTCTAAAATGCATTATTACGATCCTTACAACCCCGAATTTGCAAATGCCGGTGCTACTTCAGGTTTAACCTCATATACTTCTCAGTATCGTCTTGAGGGGTATTTGTCGAGAGTTGAATACAATTACGCTGATAAATACTATTTATCGGGTAGTTTCAGACGCGATGCATCATCGAAATTTGCACCTGCAGTACGCTGGGGTAATTTCTGGTCTGTCGGAGCTTCTTGGCGTATAAACGAGGAAAATTTCA
>CAYNGF010000250.1:0-3061 GCA_964396515.1 uncultured Paludibacter sp. | reverse complement strand
CCGGCATTGCAGCTGCTTGTCAGATAGTTGATTTTATTAAAAACGGAAATCAACGTTTCAGAGTAAACAAATAATTAATCTCAGTAAATATAAAAAAATACCTCCGAAACTTTGTAATCGGAGGTGTTTTTATTTTAAGTGAAACTTATTATTATTGTTTTTATCTCCCCAAAAAAATTGATGTAATATATGTTCCATAAAATCGATTTGTTTAAAATAAAATTCCTATTCATTATTCTCATTCTTACGTATAATTCTCTTTCTAAAATAAACGCACAGGATATCAGCAATATAAATGAATTTAAACGCATTGAAACCAGATGGTTTTTATGCGGAAGTTATAGTGATACCGATTCTACTTTCAGCACTAGAATGCTAATGCGCAACCAGGATGCAACATTTGGAAAAAAACTTGTCAGAGGATTAGGTTTATCATTTGGTTACAATTTAACAATGGGTGCATTCTTATTGACCATGCCTGAAAGTATTTCACGCTGGGACAGGGCTAATAAACTCAAATGGTCACATATGAAAATGAAAATGAAAGAAGCACTCACATTGCAACCGGTTATTGATGACGATCTATGGTACATTAATTATGTTGGTCATCCTTATCAGGGAGGGTATTATTTTAATAATTTGCGTTCTCAGGGAGCAGGTTTTTGGGAATCAGCAGCTTATGGACTTGCACAGTCGATGATATGGGAATATATTGTAGAAGGTTGGTTTGAGCGTCCGAGCATTCAGGATATGATTGTTACACCGTTTGCCGGTGCTTTAGTAGGCGAATTATCACATAAGGCTACATTGCAAATGCAAAAAGATGGTTTCTCTATTTACGAAAAAATTATTGTAACCCTAATTAATCCTTCATGGACCATAAATAACGGCTTCAAAACCGAAAAGAAGATTCAGTATTATGGATTATAACTAATGACTTTCGTTATCTCTTAAATTTTAAAATATTGCACAAAATTAGTATCTTTGTGCCGAAAATAATAAATAATGAACCAAAAAGCGTTTAGTTTGTTTTTAAAACTGATGCTTTTTTGAATCATAAGTTTCATTAAACAAAAAAAATATGGGTAATAATTTATTAAAAGGTAAAAAGGGAATTGTGTTTGGTGCTTTAAACGATATGTCAATAGCGTGGAAAGTAGCCGAAAGAGTAGTAGATGAAGGTGCAATAATTACATTGTCGAATACGCCGCTGGCAGTACGAATGGGAACCACCAACGAGTTGGCAGAAAAACTGAATGCCGAGCTTATTCCTGCCGATGCTACAAGTGTAGAAGATCTTGAAAATGTATTTAGTCGCTCTATAGAGGTTTTAGGCGGAAGAGTAGATTTTGTTTTACATTCAATAGGAATGTCGCCCAATGTACGAAAAAAACGTACGTACGACGATCTTGATTATGGAATGTTGAGCACAACACTTGATATTTCTGCAATTTCGTTTCATAAAATGTTGCAGGTTGCAAAAAAAATGAATGCAATCAACGAAGGAGGTTCTGTATTAGCACTTTCGTATGTTGCAGCTCAGCGTACGATGTATGGTTACAATGATATGGCCGATGCCAAATCACTCCTCGAATCTATTGCACGTAGCTTTGGTTATATTTATGGTCGGGAACATGGAGTACGTGTAAATACCATATCGCAGTCGCCAACGGTTACAACTGCAGGAAGCGGTGTTAAAGGTTTCGATTCGCTGGTTGATTTCTCTGAACGTATGTCGCCACTTGGAAATGCAACTGCCGATGATTGTGCTGATTATTGCGTGGTTATGTTTAGTGATTTGACCCGTAAAGTAACTATGCAAAACCTGTTTCACGATGGCGGATTCTCAAGTATGGGTATGAGCTATCGCGCTATGGAACAATATCTTAAAAGCTTCGAAGGATTTAAAGACGAAAACGGTAAGATTATTTACGGATAGTAACTGCATAAGATTTTTAAAAAACGGAGTAACAATTTTTTGTGGTTGTTATTCCGTTTTTTCGAATTGAGTTATGAAAATAGTTACAATTTATAAGCTTATTTATATGAATAACCTGTCCACGAACGACTATCAACATCGTAAAGCCAAATAAGATTATTAGCATAAGAAAACCTGAAAGAGTTATTTGTCAGTGCATCTTCAGGTAAAATAATTGTAGCTTTATGTTGCCCTTTCAAATTTAAAAGATAAACTTTTTGTAGCTCATAATCCAATAAACCTAATTCCTCTCCTTTGTTTCCCGTAAAAATTACCGAAGTTGAATTGATGTTTTCGGACTCGACAGGGCAGTTTGTTAAATTTATTACAGATTTTTGTTTGCCATTTTTACGAAGGTATGAATAAATTTTTCCATCGTAATAATAATAAATTAACTGTTTTTTGCTGTCAAATGCTCCTACACATTGATTTGCCGGTTGATTTTTGCCCTCAATCAAAATCTTTACCTCTTTATTTTTACTCGAAGTATTCCATTTTATTGAAAAAATACCTGTTTCGCCCTGACCATTACCTTCAAGTTGTTTTGTTTTTGAGTTGTACCAGAGTCCTCGAGCATCAATACCGGCTTCTTCGGTGTTAATCTGTTCTCCTGCGCTATTGTAAGATTCGAGGGGAAAGGAAGCATTTCCTGCAATAACTGAGTAATAGACTTTTTTAATTGGATTCCATGTTACAGCCGATGCATTTGTCCCATCCTTGGATTGAAATTTCAATGAAACAGCAACTTTTGCAGTGTACATTTTTTGCGCATTAATTGATAATATTCCCCAAAATAAAATTGTAAAGAGAAATAATGACTTTTTCATTTTTTCTGATTTTTAATTGATTTTTGTATTGAATTGTTTTTGGTTAAATAAATTTATATGTTTAATAAAAACATATCAATCTAAACAAAAATTGGTTTGTTTTGTTTGCTATTATATTTTAAAATTAAATATTCAATCTGTATTGAGTTTAATCACTTGCAATTCGATAATTCATATAAAGCAATTAACCGTATTTTTAATTATTTAGTCGAGCCTTAAAAAGCCCATTTTCGTATTATATTATTGTTGATTTGGT
>CAYNGF010000249.1:0-3067 GCA_964396515.1 uncultured Paludibacter sp. | reverse complement strand
TAGTCATCAAACACCACGCATACAATTTCAATCCTTTGTTTTTTCGGCAAAATGCCAACGATTCAATAATTATATTTCTATAATTCAGTCGGGTAAAAACATCGACCCAATCGGTAACATTAAAAGTAAGAAAATATACGGCATTTTGTATTGCAACTCTGTAATTTTCTGAAGACATATTGAGTATTAGTTTATAGCGTTAGAAACACTCAACCATATACCCCTCGTTAAAAAACGAGGGGTAGTTAAAATGTTTTAAAACTTTTTCGCGTAAATTTGTGAAATTAGTTGACAAACAATTCTGTATTAAAGTAATTCCAATATCAAACTTTCCAGCTTATCCAGCGGATACATATTCGGTGCATCGCTAAGCCCTTTATCAGGCTCAGGATGTACTTCGAGAAAATAGCCATTTGCTCCGAAAGCTTTTGCCGCTAAAGCAATAGGACGAACATATTCACGATTACCACCGGTAGTTGTACCGGTCGAAGGTTTTTGCACGGCATGTGTGCAATCCATCACCACCGGATATCCAAGTTTTTTCATTTCAGGGATATTTCTGAAATCGACCACTAAATTTCCCGGCGACATAATCGTACCTCGCTCAGTTAACATTATCTGCTTATTTCCACACTCAAGTACTTTCCCTGCAGGATATTGCATATCAGTTGCACTAAGAAATTGTGCTTTTTTTATATTCACAATTTTCCCTGTTCGAGCTGCTTCAACAAGCAAATCGGTCTGACGACAAAGAAATGCCGGAATCTGCAAAATATCCACTACTTGCCCAACAGGTTTAGCCTGATAGCTTTCATGGATATCGGTAGTTACAGGAATATTATATTTACTTCGGATATCGCTTAACCATATCATACCTTTTTCAAGTCCCGGTCCGCGAAATGAATGTATGGAAGTGCGGTTTGCTTTATCGAAGCTTGCCTTGAAGATAACTTCTACATTTAATCGTTTTTTAATTTCAACAAGTGCAGACGCAACTTCATCCATCAATTCATAACTTTCCATCACACAAGGTCCGGCAATGAAGAATGTTGCATTGTTGATTTTCTGATATAATTCCATTTATTATTTTCAATTTACTATTTAAGAGCCAGTAGCTAAAAATCAAGGGCAAAGACAAAAAACTAATCTTCAAATCTTCAAATCTTCAAATTTCTTTCTTGCCCAAATCAAATCTTCTTCAGTATCGATTCCTTTTTCGAACGCTTCTACTTTTATCATTTTTATACTGTATCCGTTTTCGAGAAAACGTAACTGCTCCAAACGCTCTGTATTTTCAAGAAACGAAGGTTTCAGATTTCTGAAGTTTTCAAGAAATTCCTTTTTATATCCGTAAATGCCAATATGTTTTTTATATGCTGATGGCTCAATATCCTTTTTATCTCTGTTATAAGGTATAGGAAATCGCGAGAAATAAATAGCATTTGAGTTTATATCGGTAACTACCTTAACTATATTAGGATTGTTAATTTCATCTTCGTTTTTAATTTCACTGTATGCGCTGGCTATAAGCGTTTTATTGTCAGCTATTAAAGCATTTGCCAGAGCATCGATAGTTGCAGGTTCAATAAATGGTTCATCGCCCTGCACATTGATTATTACATCAGCGTTGGTATGCAGATATGCCTCTGTCATGCGTGATGTCCCGCTGATATGTTCGGTTGAAGTCATAATTACATTTGATGTAAAATTCTGACACACATCAAGAACCCGTTGGTCATCTACCGCAACATAAACATCACTACAAACCAGCGATCCTTTACAGGCTTCAAAAGTGCGTTGTATCAGAGGTTTGCCATTTAAGTCGATTAAAACCTTGTTAGGTAAACGCGTAGAGCCGAGACGTGCAGGAATTATTATAGCAACTTTCATGTAAATTAAAAAATTATTGAATATCGGGTTTCAGATTGACCTTGTTTATATGTCGTGCAAGTAATATCTTA
This sequence comes from uncultured Paludibacter sp., assembly GCA_964396515.1. GTDB lineage: Bacteria > Bacteroidota > Bacteroidia > Bacteroidales > Paludibacteraceae > Paludibacter. Next base: position 1,106 of record CAYNGF010000249.1, on the reverse strand, counting down.
TCGGTAAATTCACGTACAGCACCTGAACCTCCATTTCGTGTTAGAATTATTGTGCTGATTTCTTTAATTTCTGGTGACGCGTCTGCCGGACAGGCTGTAATTCTAACTAATTTCATAGCATCGTAATCATTAAGATCATCGCCTACATAAGCAACTGTATCATTAGGGATTTTTTGTTCGGTCAGAAATTTCTCAAGAAATTCAGCTTTATCCTTTATCCCTTGAAAAAGATACTTAACTTTAAGATCGTTGGCGCGTTTTTCAACAATTGCACTGCTTCGTCCTGTGAGAATCATAAAGTCAATACCTGTCTGTTGTGTTTGTACAATACCCAATCCATCTTTGGCATTGAATTTTTTAACTTCGTGCCCATCATTATCATAATAGATACCGCCATCGGTCAGTGTTCCATCAACGTCAAGAATTACCAATTTAATTTTTTTTAGTTGTTCATTTAAAAGAAGTTTCATTTCCTCAGCGTAGTATTAGGTAAAAATTACACCAAAATATCTGTCGAATAAATTAATAATTTAAGTGTACTTCTTTAACATATCTTCTAATTCAATTATAATATGTGCTAAACTTTCAAATAGACCGAACGAGAAACTGTTATAATGAAAATTTCATTTTACAAATACATTCGAATTTGTTTTACACTCATAAAAAAATCACATATCCAATTCACAAGTTCTATTTATAATGATATATGATTTTCTTCCTTTGATAAAGGTATGATTTCAGTACTGGTCGGTAATTTTATGCTTACAAAATTCAAGTTTCCGTTTAGTTATTTGAGGTTGTCTCTATGTAATTATTCCCCGCAAAGTTACAAAAAACTGACTGAAGAAAAAAAATAAACTATTCGGATTGTTTATTTTTAATTCAATTTTTTATTTCTGTTCATTATAAGCGGAGAATTGCTCCCACCAACCTGACAGCGTGCTTGCACCTGTCAGCGTTGAAAGGTTAAAAACAACTTTTCAACATCGAACGATTTGAAAACGTTTCCTTGAATTAAGCCAATGAAGATACATTCAAAAGTCATTCGACGTTTTGAAGTTATGATTTTAATTCTATTCGCACTCCAATATCTCATACTAATGACG
>CAYNGF010000248.1:0-3087 GCA_964396515.1 uncultured Paludibacter sp. | reverse complement strand
ATTTACTCAAAGGTGCGATACATTTAATACAAAATTTACTTGTCAATCATTTTAGTCGAACTGATGTAAACTATTGGTATCTGTTTTTTCCGGCAGTAGGCATGTTACTTGCTTCTCTTTTTGTTCGGTTTATTGTTAAGGATGATATCAGTCATGGTATAACGCGCATATTATATGCCATTTCGCAACGAAAAAGCATTTTGAAATTGCATAACGTATGGACTTCATTGGTGGGAAGTTCGCTCACCATCGGATTTGGAGGCTCAGTCGGTGCCGAAGCTCCGATAGTGCTTACAGGTTCTGCCATAGGTTCTAATCTTGGCAATTTTTTTAAACTCGACCAAAAAACACTTATGCTGTTGGTGGGTTGTGGTGCTGCCGGAGCTATTGGTGGTATTTTTAAAGCACCCATTGCAGGCTTGGTTTTCACCCTCGAGGTACTTATGCTGGATATGACGCTTACTTCCATTGCACCGCTATTGATATCGTCTGTTACTGCAACAGCCATGTCGTATATTTTTTCGGGCAGTTCGTTTATGTTCCATTTTTCAGTTGCAGAGGAGTTTGATGTTGTGCGTATTCCACTTTTGATATTACTCGGAATATTTTGCGGGCTGGTTTCACTTTACTTTACACGCGGAATGATGAAGATTGAAAGTTTTTTTGCGAAATATAAAAATCCTTATACTAAACTTGCTATCGGTGCTGTAATGCTGAGTACACTCATTTTTCTTTTTCCTCCACTTTATGGCGAAGGCTATGACACCATAAATCTATTACTTAAAGGAGATGCAGTAGCCACACTTGACCGTAGTTTTTTTCAGAGTTATGCACAAAATCCCTGGGTAGTAGTAGTCTTTTTATCACTAATAATATTTTTCAAAATTTTTGCATCGGCTGCTACCAATGGAGCAGGAGGAGTAGGAGGAATTTTTGCGCCTTCTTTGTTTGTCGGTGCAATTACCGGGTTTGTGTTTTCACAGATACTGATAAATTTGGGGATAAATGTTCCTCAGGAGAATTTTGCACTTGCAGGAATGTCGGGATTAATGTCAGGTGTAATGCATGCACCCCTTACAGGTATTTTTCTGATTGCCGAACTTACCGGCGGATATTCGATGTTTATGACACTGATGATAGTTTCAACTGTATCATACCTCACAATTAAACTTTTCGAGAAACATAGTTTGTACGCCATGCGTTTGGCCAAAAAAGGAGAATTGCTCACGCATCACAAAGATAAAGCAGTGCTTACATTGTTGAAAATGGAAAATGTGATTGAAACCGATCTTTCAATACTTCATCCAAATATGACTTTAGGCGAATTAGTCAAAGTTATTTCAAAATCGAAACGAAATCTTTTTCCAGTCGTACATCCTGAAACAGGTGTATTTATGGGCGTTCTTTTACTGGATGAAGTGCGGAATATAATGTTCCGGCCTGAACTTTACGACAGATTTACAGTAAAAAAACTCATGATAGCACCACCGGCAATTTTAACGAACAATATGCCCATGGAAAAAGTCATGGAAGTTTTTGAGGACACAGCTGCATGGAATTTACCTGTGGTTGATGTGAATAAAAAATATATCGGTTATGTATCTAAATCGAAAATATTTAGCTCGTATCGGCATGTGTTGGTACATTTTTCCGATGAATAAAAAAATTAGTTTGTTATATTTAGTTTGGTGTATTTTTCATTTTATCACTTTATCACTTTATCACTTTTTGCATAATTATACCAATGATAAAACAAAAAATTACTTACGATGAGGCCGTAGCTGAACTCGAACAGATTTTAAAAGAGCTGGAAACCAACGAAAATATCAATATGGATAACATTGCGACAAAAGTAAAGCGCGCTGCTGTTTTACTAGAATTCTGTAAAAAGCAATTGCACGAATTGGACAGTGATATTCAAAAAATGATGGAAGAGCTGGATAATTAGTATTTTTCTGAAGATTAGAAGGTTAAAAATATTTTGACATTTTTTTTCAATATTCTACAAACATATCTCTAAGCAGTAAATTTGACTTTCGTCAAAAGAATAGAGCGATGGAAAATAAAGGATAATTTTCAATAGTACTTCAAATCATACTTATCTAAGGCGGCGTATTTTAACAGTAACTCAAGTAAGTGATTTACTGCTTCCTGTAAACCTTCGATACCGTTATAACTATTAATAATTATCAGCAAATCAGTAGTTTCTTCAGTAATCTTTGTGCGTTCGTGGTCGCTGGTAGGTGTTCCGATACCTCCTGTAGCATCGCGGTAAACAGGCAGTCCTTCAATGTTCAGTTGTCCGCGTCCGATGGCTTCAAAATCCTCACCGGCTTTTCCTATGCCAAGAGTAAGAACGTTTCCCTGAATTTTACCAATATCAAAAGCACCAATTGAAAAACCTGATTCAACGGAAATGATATTGATAATATCCACCAAAGTATTTATTCTGTAAAGCGGAATTTCGCGCAAGATTCGACGGCAAAGTGCTTCAGCCGAGGGACGATAACGGGCGGGTTCTTTCCCGAGTGCCTTGTATGCCACGCGTGTAGCATCTATAGCAGGACGTTTATTAATATCATCGAGCTTATAGGTTTCCCGAAAACGATGTTCCAATGCATCCATTTCCTCCGATAAGGTTTGCGGAGTAGGAGAGTTGCTAACCTTTGCCTGTACGACGCATACTTTAATGTTAGGGCAAAGGTTTCTGATTTCGTCGGAAATTATTACTTGCATAAGTGCTCGATTATAAAATAGATATATTTTTCATGATACATCTTGTAATAAATTATTTCAACATTATTCCGCTTAACATTCTACCTGAATTGATGCCAAATCTGCGTGCTGAAAAGAAATCTTTGTACTCAGTATAGGTACAAATGCCTGATATCTGAATTTGTGAGCCAGGAACTCCGCTTATAATAAGCAATTGTCGATTGGCTTCCCAAAGATTTAAAAACTGTTTGCCGTTTTTTTCTTTGAATATTTTGTCGATATCAAAGCCTGCAATGTTAAAAGGTTCAATAAGTTCTTTCCCAACTTCGTAAGCTTCAGGTGAAATGGATGGACCCAACAGGGCATATAAAT
>CAYNGF010000247.1:0-3095 GCA_964396515.1 uncultured Paludibacter sp. | reverse complement strand
CGGCGAAAAAATGCGGTCTTTCAGAGCGCCATCCAGAAAAACAAGGATTGAAACGAGGCTTTATGGGGGGTTTCTGGTAGACGATGATCGCTTTCAGAGCGCCATCCAGAAAAACAAGGATTGAAACATTCAGCTCGCTTCATTCCGGGCCTTATTCGTTGAACTTTCAGAGCGCCATCCAGAAAAACAAGGATTGAAACCCTGGTCCGTGATCGTGACCTTGTCAGGGGCCTGGCTTTCAGAGCGCCATCCAGAAAAACAAGGATTGAAACAAAATGTGCAGAACGGTCAACTTTTGACTCTTTCCGCTTTCAGAGCGCCATCCAGAAAAACAAGGATTGAAACTAAGTCTGCGATAAGGTAAAGACTGTGAAAAATGTCTTTCAGAGCGCCATCCAGAAAAACAAGGATTGAAACACGAACATATAGCTGCCGCATGATCACCAGTATTTGCTTTCAGAGCGCCATCCAGAAAAACAAGGATTGAAACAAATATAATCGTACGCAGAAATATAACCTGTAGGACTTTCAGAGCGCCATCCAGAAAAACAAGGATTGAAACAATCTTCAATGTGATACCACACCTGAACGTTTAGCTTTCAGAGCGCCATCCAGAAAAACAAGGATTGAAACTGTAATCAATTTCCCGTTGTGCCTTCCGTTTCTTTGCCTTTCAGAGCGCCATCCAGAAAAACAAGGATTGAAACAAATTTTACCTCTTGGACTTGTCATGTGGTTCCTGCTTTCAGAGCGCCATCCAGAAAAACAAGGATTGAAACTAGTGAAAACCGGAGAGCCAGTGAAAGTGATCCACTTTCAGAGCGCCATCCAGAAAAACAAGGATTGAAACTCTAAACGTCAACCTGACGGGGAGCGCAGAGGTACTTTCAGAGCGCCATCCAGAAAAACAAGGATTGAAACTATATATATGTAACTATTTTGTTTTACAGGCCAAACTTTCAGAGCGCCATCCAGAAAAACAAGGATTGAAACTCACAACCGGATCGGGCATGATTTACACACCCCGGCTTTCAGAGCGCCATCCAGAAAAACAAGGATTGAAACAGTCAGGGGGTCATGGAGCAAACCCCGCCTGGGGTCTTTCAGAGCGCCATCCAGAAAAACAAGGATTGAAACTGATTATGAGATGTAAGAGAGTACGAAAACCCATCTTTCAGAGCGCCATCCAGAAAAACAAGGATTGAAACTATTAATTTCAGGCTTGATTTAATGGTCGCAATGTCTTTCAGAGCGCCATCCAGAAAAACAAGGATTGAAACTCTCCTATTTCAACTTCTCCCATTATACCACCCTGACTTTCAGAGCGCCATCCAGAAAAACAAGGATTGAAACTCGCACGCAGACAGCCATTTCGCATCGTTCGCAATCTTTCAGAGCGCCATCCAGAAAAACAAGGATTGAAACTTGCTGCTCGACCACGTTCCATTTGTAATGCTGACCTTTCAGAGCGCCATCCAGAAAAACAAGGATTGAAACATCAACACCGAACCAGAATACCCCCCCAATGTTGTGAGACTTTCAGAGCGCCATCCAGAAAAACAAGGATTGAAACTCAGGAGAGTAGATGTAGGTTGCATTCGAGATGGTGACTTTCAGAGCGCCATCCAGAAAAACAAGGATTGAAACTCTCAAGTTCAGGGGAACCGGGAGTCCCCTTTGGTCTTTCAGAGCGCCATCCAGAAAAACAAGGATTGAAACTACAGTGGTAAAACATATGTTACCAAAATGCCCCTCTTTCAGAGCGCCATCCAGAAAAACAAGGATTGAAACACCCCACGCTGTACAACCCCGATGTGGTGTATGTGCTTTCAGAGCGCCATCCAGAAAAACAAGGATTGAAACTCTACAAGACGAGTCCATTTCCCAGCGTCAAGTGTTCTTTCAGAGCGCCATCCAGAAAAACAAGGATTGAAACCAATTATGGTCCGCAAGAAGATCAAGCGGGTCAAGCTTTCAGAGCGCCATCCAGAAAAACAAGGATTGAAACACAAGTGCAGAGGCCGGAGCGATTGAGTTCCTTACTCTTTCAGAGCGCCATCCAGAAAAACAAGGATTGAAACATTTCCTGTTCACCGCGCCGCCATCTGAATCAGACTTTCAGAGCGCCATCCAGAAAAACAAGGATTGAAACTCGATCAACCGATAACTAATCACAACCCTTGAATACCTTTCAGAGCGCCATCCAGAAAAACAAGGATTGAAACTGATTGGGGGAATCTCAAATCCGGGCCTATTATATGCTTTCAGAGCGCCATCCAGAAAAACAAGGATTGAAACCCCAAATACCTTTACCATCACCAATTGTTCCCGAACTTTCAGAGCGCCATCCAGAAAAACAAGGATTGAAACGAAGGAAACCAAATTGGATTTCCAAACTTCAAATCTTTCAGAGCGCCATCCAGAAAAACAAGGATTGAAACTTTGCATCCATCCAGTTAGGCGCCCCCCTGGAAGCTTTCAGAGCGCCATCCAGAAAAACAAGGATTGAAACCATTGTATCCACTGACCGGCGTTTCCGTGATCCATCCTTTCAGAGCGCCATCCAGAAAAACAAGGATTGAAACTTTCATCCCAGTAAATGATCTCTTCGGATACTAATTCTTTCAGAGCGCCATCCAGAAAAACAAGGATTGAAACTGCTCTTTCCATACCTCACAGGATCTCCGAGACTGCTTTCAGAGCGCCATCCAGAAAAACAAGGATTGAAACAAAATTTTATTCGCCTTGCCTCGCCAAGACAAGACCTTTCAGAGCGCCATCCAGAAAAACAAGGATTGAAACTCCAGTACTGGGCGGAGGTGAGCGAGAGCCTGCATGCTTTCAGAGCGCCATCCAGAAAAACAAGGATTGAAACCTTATTTGTTCCTTTGTGAGATATTCTGTTGAAGGCTTTCAGAGCGCCATCCAGAAAAACAAGGATTGAAACTCCATTTTGCCCCATTGTAGATGATCGCCTCTCCCTCTTTCAGAGCGCCATCCAGAAAAACAAGGATTGAAACCCTCCTACACACTCTTGTCTACACCGGCGGATCCCACTTTCAGAGCGCCATCCAGAAAAACAAGGATTGAAACCT
>CAYNGF010000246.1:0-3097 GCA_964396515.1 uncultured Paludibacter sp. | reverse complement strand
AACAGCACTAATCACAACCGAAAATAATAATCCATCTGTTGCTAATCCTAATCCATCAGATGAATTGGAACTGGATCGATATATCAAAACCCCATCTGTAATTAAATTTAAAGCATCCATTAATTTTTAACAACCTTATATGTTTGCATTTCACTTCCACTATATGTGGCTGTAACACTATAAGTAGCTAAAGCATTAGTATCATTCGTACAATCATCTGCGGTTTCATAAATTTTAATTGTAGCACTTGTTAAATATCCATTACTATAAACTGGTGAAAAAATTCTTTGATTTTCTTTAGTCAATCCTAAAATTCTTTTAATAATATCATTTAAAGTATTTAAATCTGTATTAATTACTCTCAATTCATCATCGAATGGAGAATTATCTGCTGTTTCGCTTGTAACTCTAATAATATAAATTTCTTCGGTATTTGGTACAACAAAATCATAATAATATGTACCAGTTAATCCACTATCTTCGGTCATTTGATGTTCTTTTTCTGTCCATCCAGATGCCTTAAAAGTATCATCGTTAAAATCTAAAAAATATCCATCACTTTTTCTTTTAATTTGAATTAAAACATCGGTTAAACCTGTTAAATATTCATTATCTTCATCCAGAGCAGATACATAAATTCTCTCTGTTGTATTTTTTTTAATAATATTAATAGCCATACATTATATTCCTATTATGAACTTACAATTCCAATAGCATGAAGCTGTAATGATTTTAAATTGGCTGTTTCAATTTTATATGTTAAATCTGTATCGGAAGTTTGAGTAGATAAATCAGCACTACCTACTAAAATTCTTCGAGTTACATCATAATCGCCCATATCTTTCAATATTGCTTGTGTCCAATGCGTACCACCATCTCTTGAAATATACGCTAATAAATCAGTATTTAATGTAATAGAATCAATATCTTTTTCTAATAAACAAATCCTTGCTGAATCAGGAGCCAATTGTACAGCATATGAATTAGAAACTAAAGACATATTTTCGGCTTCTCCTGTAAATGGAGCAGAAGGTGGTGTAAATTCTGCTGTATAAACTGCTTCTTTACTTATTTTTAATCCTGCTATAGACATTGTTGCAGGATAACCAGTACCAACAGGTGCTTGTCCAATTTGTAAAGAATTTGATGTAGTAATATTTGTTACTGGACTATTTACAGATGATGCTTTTTGAACTCCATCAGTATAACATTTAATAGATGTTCCATATCTAACAATAGCAATATGCGACCATGTTAAACTTGATAACCCATGAGCATAAGAAATATTAATTGCCCAAGAACCAGAAAACATTGCAGAAAAAGTTGCATTACTACCAGAAGGAACAAACCAATACCAACCATCTGAACCTGCTGATTGATTACAATTACCAATTACATAATTATTTAAACTAGTATTAATTCTAAGAAAAAATTCTATTGTAAAATCTCCATCAAAATCCCAATCATTACTATCACCTAATCCTAAAAATGTTCCACTTGCACCATTAAATAAACAAGATGAAGAAAAACCACTTGGTGCATATGCTGTGTCTAATTCCGCATTACCATTAAAACTTACAGAATGAGCAAATTGTGATTCATCTGTAGTTGATGTTGCTCCATCGGCTCCTTCCATATTTAATACTAATTTAACAGCTGAATCAAATGTACTTGAAGGAGCATAATAATCACTGGTACTATTATATGATAATCCTGAACTACTTCCACTATCAATTCCATCTTCATCTGAAAAAACATCAATCCAACCATTTACAATTCGAAATAAAGTAGATACAGTATAAATTGCAAATTTAAAAAACGATAAAATTGTATTATAAATATTTACTTCAATTTCTGTAAAAGCAATTGATTCTCCACTACTATTTTCTAATCCTTCTGCTAAATCGACGATCCCATTATCATTTTGATCATATGTTGATTTAGACATATCACCTGAACCTGCACCACCACCTTCTGCTACACCAAATTCTTGAGATATGTTGCCATCATTAGAATATTGCCATGAGTTTGTAACATGATTATATTTAATATATGGTTTATTTACATCAGCATTATACGCTGTTATTTGTTTTGTAGTATCTGTACCATCTCCTAAAGCAAATGCATTTTCTGAAGTACCTGTATCTGTATTTTGTGTATGTGCTTTACTAATAGCATCAGTTGTATCAGAATTTGGTACATTTCCTAATCCAACTTGACTTTTTGTTACAGTATGAGGATTATTAGTTAACCCCGAATGAGAATATCCAGTTTTAGCTTGTGATGCACTAACTTGATTAGCCCCACCATAATCAAGATATTGATCAGTATTTTGAGAGTGCTTCTTACTAACAGCATCTTTAACATCAGATGCAGTTGAACTGTTTCCTGCACCATCATCAATATTTTCTGCTTTATCAACAATATTATTACTGTTTGCATCATAAACAGAGGCGTTCATATCACCTGAACCAGAAGGAGAATCTACATCATAATATGTCGAACCATCATTAGAATATTGCCATTTATTGGTTAATGCATTATATTTAATTTTAGGTTCATGAGCATCACCATTATGAACTGTGATGGTTTTATCTGTATCGTTACCATCTCCAATCGCAAAATCATTTGCTGAAGTATTAGTATCAGTATTTTGAGAGTGCTTCTTACTAACAGCGTCCGAAATATTACTATTACTTTGATCGTATGTATCTAATGTTGTTTTATTAGTATGTGAATGAGAATTATTAACGGCTCCCTTTATATCACTAGCAGAAGCAGAATTTCCTGCACCATCATCAATATTTTCTGCTTTATCAACAATACCATCATTATCCATATCATAAACATTTTTTAACATATCACCACCACCTGCACCAGAAATAGAATCAACAACAAATTTCTTTGTTGCAGGTTCATAATCAGCATCAGGTGTAAATGGTGTAGTATTATCTAAAGCTAAATATTTTGTATCGTGATTATGATCTGCATCTGCATAATCAGCATCTTTGTGTCCAGAATCAATTAAATTACCCGATACATCTAATCCAGCAAAATTACCAGTTGTTGGACTTGTAACTTTATCTGCTTTATTAGG
>CAYNGF010000245.1:0-3158 GCA_964396515.1 uncultured Paludibacter sp. | reverse complement strand
TAACGACCGAGGCTAAGCGCAGTAGCCGAATAGCGGGCGTATTCACTGTCGCACTACACAAAAGCTAATGCGGGAGATAAAACTCCAAAATTGCACGAATTCGGCTATTGTCGCTTAGGCGTGTGTTAGCCGTTCGCCCTTTTTTTATTCAGCGAGCCAATTTAATGCTTTCTCAGTTATTCCGTTATACCAATCTACTTCGTTTTCAGTTGAGTTTGCTAAATGGTTTGAATGTTCAAAAAATCGTTGTATATGTCTCGGTTCGGGAACATAAGTTGCATTATAAGAATCCTCAACCATTTTTATAAAGATATTCAAAGGCAAAGGAACAATTGTTGAAGTTCCACCGTAATACTGAATATTCATTTTGTGCAATGCGTAAAAATGTGCCTTACAAGCATCGTTTATATTTGGCGCAACAAATAAACAGTAAGCAGGTTTTTCATTTTCTCTTTTATATTTAGCCAAGTGTCTTGTAACCGGCTCTCCTTCTGTTTCGTATTGTCGTTGTCCGCTTTGCATAGTCACTTCTACAGTAAGTCCAAAGTCGCCATAATCGCAAACAATGTCAGCCATATTACCTTGTGCAGTTGACATAGGATTTCCAAAGTCGTCAAATTTCAAATTAGCCTTAATATCTCCACCGTCCAACATTGTCATTGCTCGCCAAGTGTTCCATTCTAACATAAGTGGTGTGTCGTAAAGAGAATTAGCGAGAATTTGGTCAAAGGTTGTGCTTATTTCTTCAAATTGTCGATAATCTTTTATTGCTGCAACTTGGTCAGTAAGAATTTGCGCTTTTCTATTTTCTAACTCGTCTGCAAATAGATTTTTAAGTTCTTGTAGTGTTGCTGTAACAGGTATTTGAAGTTGTGGAAATTCAACTCTAATTTTTTCTTCTAATAATTCTCTATTGTCGGTTAATAATGTTGGAATTTGAGGATTGCCAAGATATTCAATATATTGTCTTTCGTTGTCAATGAAACAAGGTTCTCTGTCTGCATTTTGTAGAAAGTAATCTACTTCTTGAATTTTCTCAGGAACGATTGAAATTGATTTACCTAAATGTGAAATATTTACTAATCCCGTAGCTCTCAAATAACGAATACAAGCATCTGCATAATCTCGCATATTGCTTGCTTTTGTGCTTAAGAATTTTGCGATTGAAGCATCTGTTGTTTCTCGGGTTCGAGTATTTCCAGAATTTATGTCAACGCTGTAAATATCTCTTAGTTCTGCATCTAAATATTCCGCACGAAATTGCTTGTAGTTTCCTTCATTCTGTGCTTTAGCAACTCTAAACTGATTGATTTTTTCGACTACTGTGTCAAATTCTCGATAATCAACTAATTGCAAACCAAAAATTCTCAATTCGTCAAATTTTAATGAACCGAAATGTCTTACGAGTCTGAACAATTCAAGATAAGGTTTAACCCAAAATTTTGCAGAATTCTCTGTTGGTCTGTGATATGGAGAAGGTATTTGAAATTTAAGTAACTGTCTTAAAAATATCTCTTCTTTGCGTCTGGAACTTACCAATTCTACACCTACGGGAGTTAGCTGTATAGAAGGTGATAAAACAACATAACCGAGCGCCTTTGGCGCTCGGTTAATTCTGTCTCTTGCACTAAAAGCTGGGTCATTTGCACCTTCTCCATTGAAAAAGTTTTCCTCTCTCAATAGCTCCATAAATGCTCTTTGTGTTTCTGTATTCCATTTTTGCCCTGTAAAATGAGTTTGCAATAACCCAATTTCAGGAATCATTTTGGCTGGTGTTCGTGGGGAAGTTGTAACGAAAATTACTTTACTGTCAATTCTTGCCATATCAATTAAAATGCAAATTCTTTTTCAAATTCTAATTCGGGATAATATTTCTTTTCGGTTGTACCATAATTTGAAATTAATATATGGCTTGCCTCTGATTTAAATCGATTTCTAATATTTACTGCATATGATTTTCCATATTCATCAATAATCATATCTCCATACAGTTTTTCAGTTAAAGGTGTTCTCCCAATTACCATAAGAGCTTTACATTTAAGCATTTTGAACTGACGAGCTAACTCAGTATGATTTCTTTCATTAAATCCATCTTTATGTTCAATATTGCCATAATCTGAGAATATACAATCATAAGGTGGGTCTAAAAACATAAAATCATTTTCATCTGCCATTTTAAAAATCTCAGAATAATCGTGATTAAAAATCTCTGTGTTAGACAATAATTTACTATGAGCTTTTGTAACTAATGAAGTATTTAAACCAGAATATCGACCGTATGGTACATTAAATTCACCTTTTGCATTGTAACGTATCATACCAGAATATGCTGTCTTATTGATAAAGAAATAGATTAAAGCATCTGAATATTCTTTTTCTGTCAAGTCATTAAACATATCCCTTATTTTGTAGTATAATGGTTCATTGTTATCATCTACACGATTATCAGGTGTTATACTTTTTAATTTTTCAAATTGCTTTCTATTGTTGGTGTATATGCCTTCGATTTCTGATAGTTCGTTTCTTAGAGCCTCGAAATTGTCCCTTACTCCCGCATAAAACGTCATTAATTTTGAGTTAATGTCATTTATAATTGCTTTTTGAGGTTCTAAATAGAAAAACAAAGCTCCTCCACCAAAAAATGGTTCAATATAACGTCCACTAAATTGTGGTATGTGTTTAATTATGTTAGGGATTTCTTTTGATTTTCCCCCTCTATATTTTATAAGTGGTTTCATATTTTGGCAGTTTTTTGTTTATACTCTTCAATGCTCTCTGCTACAACACTTAGAATTAGTGTTGCTTCTTCCTCTTCGGCGATAAGTTCATAAACTTTGTCTGCCGACCACAGACGAAGTAGGTCTTTAGATTCTACTTCCAGCAAATTTGCAAGAACTGTTATTTGTTCTCTTTTTGCTCGTCTGTCGCCTTTTTCAATTTTACAATATGTTGCTGTGTCTATTTTTAACGCAGCAGCTAATTCTCTTTGAGGAATTTGTTTTTCCTCTCGAAGTATTCTTACTTTATTACCAAAGATTGTTGACATAATTTAGTCTTGACATTATTTGGCAAATATAGTGTGTTTTTCTGAATATTCATCTTATTTCAGTCATTTTTTTTATGCAATGTCTGCCTTTTTTTTTAGGGTGACGGCTAAC
>CAYNGF010000244.1:0-3160 GCA_964396515.1 uncultured Paludibacter sp. | reverse complement strand
TGCGTAAAAAACGCAGTTCGACTGCCGATTAGACGAAAGGTGGAGATAAAGCATGTACGACAGTGAAAAAATTGGAGCAATGAAAAGGAGGATTGAGCTGTGGGCCAGCAACATGGGCTGGACCTACAAACACAAGGACGGACTTCGTACAGTCCCCACGTGGACGGAGACAGGTGCAAACCTGACACTCCGCCACCTAGTTAACGGGAGCAACTTCGCGCTCCCGGACATGTATCTCACCAGGGAGCTGGACCTGTTCTGGGTTATGGAAGAGCGAGGGGAGAAGAGGGCTATCTCCTCCGGCAGTACGACGCTGGAGGCGATCGCGCCGGTTTACGAGTGCTTTTGCCAGCTCCTCGGGATTGACCCGTGGAGCTAGGGAGGTGTCCCGAATGAAAGGTAAATGGGTCCATGCCTCACAAAGGAAATTGCGCAGAGGCCCTATCTACCAGGTAGGCCAGTACGAGGTCTACCTGGAGGGTGGTATCGGCCACACGCGGTACGTGGTGGCCGATGAGACAGAAGAACTCCCACCGGCAGTCCCGTCCCTCAGGACCGCCGTCCGTGTAGCGGAGGCCCTGGCGGACGAGGATTACATGGGGGTCCTGTTCATCCTCCGCCGGGACGTGGCGCACGTGGAGCGCCAGCCCTGGTGGCGGGAAACAAAATCTTGGTGTGAGCGGCAATCTATAGAGGCCGCCGCTCGCACCTGGGGGGAGGATTAGCCTGGTACGTCGAGGAACAGCCCTATGCGGACATCCTGGAAAAGTGAGGCGGTAGAGGTGGGGGCGGCCCTGGCGTGGGTCGCCCTCCTCCTCTGGGTCTGGTACCGAGAGGCTTTATGGCTTGTCGAGAAAGGGTGATGAGCATGTTCAAGGGAACCTTTATCCACGGGCCCCAGGGCCCGAAGTATCGAGTCGGCAGGTTCGAGGTCTACAAGGGCCGCCTGGTCGGCTTCGTGGTGGCCGACAAGACGGAGGAGCTCGTCTACGTCAAGGACATCCGCACGGCGGTCCATATCGCCGATGACCTGGCGGACGAGGACTACCAGGGGGTCCTCTACACCATCAAGTCCAGGGTCAAAAATTACTGGCAACGGGCCTGGTGGCACGATTTCAAGTCCTGGTGCGACCGGATGGCCGTCGAGAAGGCCCTGGAGGGCTGGTCATGAAGCCGGTCCAGGTTCCAGTCAGGCTCGACGAGACGACGGCCCAGCGGTTCCGCCTGGCCCTGGTCTACTCCAGGCAGACGGCCCAGGAGGTCCTGGCGAAGGCCGTCCAGGACTACATCAAATTCGGGAAGGTGGGGTAAGCAATGAGGACGTTGACGGACAGAATTATCGACTACGAGTGCGGCGAACTGAGCACCCCGCAAATCATCGAGCTCTTCCAGGAGCTTATCGACAGCGGAGATGCCTGGCGGCTCCAGGGGCACTACGGCCGGATGGCCAAGGAACTGATCCGATCGGGTTACTGCAAACCGAAGGTCTGAGGGGGGGACAGTAAATGGAATCGATTAGTGGGGAAATAGTCCTCACTCCGGAGTTTATCCAACTCCGGTTTGAGGGGATCGTTAATTTTTGCGAATACCCCGAAATCAACGCGGTATTCGTAACAATCAAGGATCCAGCAACCGAGGATCTGGGTTATGTGGCCCAGATCCTTGAGCGGGATGGCCCCAACTCGGCGTGGAAACTACGAGTTGGGGTAAGGGAGGGCGACAGTTACGCCGTCGCTCTCCGACGGCTCCTCCTGGCGTGGGACCGCGTCATGCAGTCCTCGCCGGAAGATATCCGGCAGGCATACGAGGCCTCCCGGGAGGTGTTCCACGGGTTCCCGGTGCTCCCATACCGGGAATCCGTGGACGTGGACGAGTAGCACCGGGCCCCTTCGGGGGCCCTTTTTTTTGCGCCTTATCCCAGGGGTAAAAGCCCCTGGGGGTACCAGGTTCCATCCTCGTCCTTCTCCCAGGTCATTGCCAATGGCGGATGGCCCACTTCAGGAACTGCCGGTGCAGGGCGACTCCCGTCACCACTCCGGCAAGGTAGGCCGTTATGAGCACCGCCGCTTGCCCCCAATTCCATGTCACACCACCATTCCGTCCACAATCTTGTGGTTTTCCACCTGGAAAGTGCCGTCATCGTGGTAGTGGATGACGGCGAACCCATGGTTCCAGTCGTTCACCGGCATGAACCGGGGGTGCAGGTCGCAGAGGCAACCCACGCTCCAGGCGCCGGTCTGGCGGCCCTTGATGTCGGTGTTGATGTATTCCTGGCTCTTGTGGAAGTGCCCGAAAATGCAGTTGTAACGCAGTTTGATCCACATGTTCCTGGCCACGTTCACGGCCCTCCAGGCGACGTTGGCCTCGTGGCCGTGCAGGTGGAACAGTTCGCCGTACCTGGGGGGGCGGCCGGTGGTGGCCAGTTCGTCGTAGGCGGAAACGTAGTTGACCCCGAAGTCGGCCAGGCAGAGGAGTTCCTCGATGTCCAGGTTGTCCACGTCTCTCAGGACCGACGCCGCCAGCCACTTGGCCCACCGGTCTCCGTTGTGGTTGCCCCCCTCCAGGTCGATCTGGGCGTGGGGGTGGTCGGATCGGACCTGCCAGAGGAAGGACCGGCCCAGGGCGATCTCCTCGTCGAAGTTGCGCCCCTCGGGGGTCTTGGCGTGGACGGACACCTGGTGAAAATCGAGAATCTCCCCCAGGTTGATGCGGTCGGGCTTCAGGTCTCGGAGGAACCCCAGGGCGATGCCCAGGGCCTCCTCGTCGTGGAACGGGATGTGAATGTCGGTGAGGAGGGCCTCCGTGCAGACCACGTCCTTGTACTTCGGCACCAGCACCTCCACCAGGGGCCTCTTCTGGATCTTGCGCTCCTCGTAGAGCCCGTACCGGCGGAGAACCCGCCGGACCTGGGCCGGGCAGGTGTTGAACTCGGTGGCCAGGTCCTTTATGGACAGGAAGGGGTTCGACTCGGCCCTGGCGACGATCCGCTCCGCCTTACTCATCGTCGCACCCCCAGGTGCAGTCCACGCAGGACACCGGGATGCCCAGCAGTTCGGCGTAGGCCACCTCACGTCGGACGCCGGTGGACTTCTCCCAGCCCGGCATCTTCAGGACCACCACCTCGGTGGCCCAATGGGTGATGAAGCTGTAGTCCATGTCG
>CAYNGF010000243.1:0-3242 GCA_964396515.1 uncultured Paludibacter sp. | reverse complement strand
TACTTTCGGATTACGGACTTTCAAAAGCGAAGGCAAACATTTCAGCATCAACGGGCGAAATATCTTCCTGCGTGGCCGACATGACGCCTGTGTGTTTCCGCTTACAGGTTATGCACCTATGAATGAGGAAGCCTGGATTTCATATTTTTCTATACTGAAAAAATACGGTTTCAATCATGTCCGTTTCCACTCATGGTGTCCGCCTGAAGCAGCTTTTTCAGTGGCCGACCGCATGGGTTTTTACCTTCAACCCGAATTACCATACTGGGGAAATATCGCTGAAGATGCTTCGGATCCGGTGCGCCGCTTTTTGCTGTCCGAAGGAAAAGCTGTGCTCGATGCCTTTGCGCATCATCCGTCCTTTGTAATGTTTTCCACAGGCAACGAACTCTGGGGAAGCATTGCTGGCATGAAAGCGCTCACACAGGCATTCAGACAGCACGATGACCGACCGCTTTATGCTTTGGGCTCAAACTTTCATCTCGGTTGGTCGGGTGAACAGGGTAGCGAAGATTTTCTCGTTTCGTGCAGAGTGGGCGGACAAAACGATGCGCAGTACGAACCGCATGTGCGCAGCTCATTTTCGTTTGCCGATGCCGCTGACGGAGGTTTGCTGAATGCGGGCTATCCAAACACGCGCATGAATTTTGAAAATGGTGCTGCAATGTCCACAAAACCTGTCGTTTCACACGAAACCGGTCAGTTTCAAATGCTGCCTCATCCCAATGAACTTCCACTTTACACGGGCATTTTATCGCCTCGAAACCTCGAAATTTTTATCGAAAGGTTTTATGCAAAAGTGGGTAAGGAAAACTATCAGCGTTATTACGATGCCGCAGCAGCGCTGAGTCTGCTTTGTTACAAAGCCGATTTGGAAATGATGCACCGCACCGGCAATCTGGCTGGCTATCAGATGCTCGACATTCAGGACTTTCCGGGTCAGGGAACTGCCCTTGTGGGTATTTTGAATGCTCACATGCAGTCGAAAGGAGTTATTTCCGAAGAGGAATTCCGTTCGTGGAATAACGATATTATGCCTCTCTGGCTGGCTGATGGATTTACATTTTACGAAAAAGACATTGTGAAAAGCGAAGTGAAAATTTCGAATTTTTCAAAAAAAACATTGAAAAACAAAACATTGCGCTGGAAACTGCAAACCGAAAAAGGAGAAATACTTTTGTCGGGAAAAATAAAAATAAATGCTCCTTCCGGAACACTGAGCGATGCTTTTCAGCTTCTCATTCAGCTTCCTGCAGTTGAAAAAGCCGTTTTCTGTCGCTTGGAAATACAAATTCAGGGCACTGAATACAAGAACACTTATCCATTTTGGATTTATCCTGCGAAAAAAGAATTGCCAGTTCCTGCAAGCGATCTGAAGATTTTTGAAAAGGCCGACAGCGCACTTTTTGCACATTTAGCCAATGGCGGAAAAGGGCTTTTGATTCCTGCCGGAAACAGCTATCCGGATCAAACGGTTGGCGGACTTTTCACCAGCGATTACTGGAATTATTCCATGTTCAAAAGCATTTCGGAAAATGCAAAAAAACCAGTTTCGCCCGGCACAATGGGGTTATTGATACAAAATGAACATCCGCTGTTCGACCATTTCCCCACACAAACACACAGCAACTGGCAATGGTGGCCTGCAGTACGCAATAGTCATCCGCTGATTATAGACAGGGCTGTGGGTAAAATAAATCCGATAGTGGAAAGCATCGACAATGTGGAGCGCGTACATCGACTGGCAACTATTTTCGAATGCAAAGTCGGAAAAGGAAAATTGCTTGTTTGCATGAGCGATTTACGAAACAGGCGGCAATACAAAGAAAATTTGCAACTTTACAGTGTCATAATGACCTATCTGAACTCAGACAGTTTTAATCCGGCTGATAGCATTTCTGCGGGGTTACTGAAAACACTTTTTACCGAAAAATCAGCAGAAAACAATATTCAGGGAGTCAGGAATATTTCATACGATGAATAAATTTAGCATTTAATGAATAATACTTACAAAAAATGAAAAATGAAATGAATCAATTAATTGGGAAAATAAATAATGTGAAGAAAGTAATATCAAAGTCCACCCTGTGGGGGGATTTAGGGTGGCTAAGTTCCAAATTATTACTCGCAGTAGCGATTAGTCTTCTCACTACAACAGCAGTAGCGCAGAAATTCGAAGGACTCGCCATGACTCCACCTATGGGTTGGAACAGTTGGAATAAATTTGCCTGCAATGTAAGCGAAAAGCTGATCAAAGAAACAGCTGATGCTATGGTTGCTACAGGAATGAAAGACGTTGGATACGAATACATAGTCATTGATGATTGCTGGCAGATTGGCCGCGACTCGCTCGGATTTATTGTGGCTGATCCTGAACGTTTTCCTTCGGGCATCAAAGCCCTTGCCGATTATGTACATTCCAAAGGTCTGAAATTCGGTCTTTATTCCTGCGCAGGTGATAAAACCTGTGGTGGTCGTCCGGGAAGCCGTGGCTACGAATATCAGGACGCATTGATGTATGCTAAATGGGGTGTCGATTACCTGAAATACGATTGGTGTTACACCGATCATCTGAATGCACAGGGAGCTTACACCACTATGAGCAAAGCCCTGAAACAAGCCGGACATCCGATTGTGTTCAGTCTGTGCGAATGGGGAGGCAACAAGCCCTGGCTTTGGGCCAAAGAGGTTGGTCATCTCTGGAGAACAACCGGCGATATTCACAACTGTTACGACTGTACGTACAACCATGGTTCGTGGACAGCCTGGGGCGCAATGCAAATTCTCGACATGCAGGAAGGACTTCGTCAGTATGCCGGACCGGGCCATTGGAACGATCCCGACATGATGCAGGTGGGAAATGGTATGACCTACAATCAGGAACGCTCGCATTTTTCTATGTGGGCCATGATTGCGGCTCCTCTGATGTCGGGTAACGACCTGCGCGACATGAATCCGCAAACGCTCAGCGTGCTTACCAACAAAGAAGTGATTGCAGTAAATCAGGATAAGCTGGGAATTCAGGGCTTTCGTCACGAAGTAAAAGACAGTGTGGAAACCTGGATAAAACCACTCAGCGATGGTTCATGGGCAGTTGCATTTCTTAACCGCTCGGAGCAGGTTCGCAAATTCAGCATCGACTGGAATATTTTCAGCGTAACCGATCCGCTTTACAAAATGACCCTTACTACGAAAGATGCAAACTTGCGCTTCAGGGATGTGTGGGAGAAAAAAGACCTGAC
>CAYNGF010000242.1:0-3245 GCA_964396515.1 uncultured Paludibacter sp. | reverse complement strand
TGGTGTTCATCGGCAATCTGAACCAGCCGGTGGAAAGCTTGGTCCAAAACTCGGCTGTGGACCTTTTCCAGCCGCTGCCGAAGGAGTTCGATCTGGCGCTGCTCGACCGGATGCACTTCTACCTGCCCGGCTGGGAGGTTCCGAAGAACTCGAAGGATATGCTCACGGTCCACTACGGCTTCGTCACCGACTATCTGGCCGAGGCGTTCCGGGCGCTCAGAAAACAGAACCGCTTCGACGAAACGGAGCGGGTCTTCCGTTTCGGGTCGCATGTGGAAGGTCGGGACGCGACGGCGGTCAAAAAAACAGTCAGCGGTTTGCTCAAAATCCTCCACCCAGGCGGCGGGTGGACGAAAGAGGAACTCACGGAATACGTCGAAGCCGGCCTGGAGGGCCGCCGCCGGGTCAAGGAGCAGCTCAAGAAACGCGGTTCGTTCGAATTCTACAAGACAAGTTTCTCTTATATCGATCTCGCGGACGACACCGAGCGGTCCGTGGGTGTCCCCGAGCAAGGGGGTGCCGGAGTCATCTCACAGGACCCATTGCCTCCCGGAACGGTCTACACGGCCGCGGTGGATTCCGAAGCCAAGGTCGCTTTGTTCAGGCTTGAGGTCACCTTGACGGCGGGCACGGGCAAGCTCCGGACCCCGACGGGCCTCGAGAAATCGCTGAAAGAATCCCTCAACCGGGCTTTCAGTTATCTGCAGAGCGTCAAAGACAAGCTCGGGCTCACACAGATGCTGGCGCAGAAGGACATCTATGCCGAAGCCGTGGACCTCTCCGGCGGCCGCATCGACTGTCCTTGCGGAGTGGCGTTTTTCGCCGCCATCATCTCCGTGATCCGCAACCGTCATGTGCAGGCCGGCACCGTGATCCTCGGTGATCTGACCATCCAGGGGAACATCAAGGGCCCGGCTTCGATCACCGAACCCTTGCAACTGGCGCTTGAATCAGGGGCTCTTCGCGCCTTGGTCCCCGTTTCCAACAAAACGCAGTTCGCGGGACTTCCGGAGGACGTGATCGAGCGCTTGGACGTGGTGTTTTACGGCGACATAGACCGCGCTGTGCTTAAAACATTGGAGATGTAAAGGATGCGGCCGGGGCCGGCGGATACTCGGAAATCGACGGGCATTCCTTCGGGGATGCGCCGCCCCCGTGCTGTGGATGAAGCCGGCGGTTCAGCCGGCACATCGGTTAGTAACCTCCTGAAAGCGCCTATGGGGAGCGCCCGTTCGAACAAAAGGAGGTTTTTCCAATGAAAGGCGAAGCGAAACGAAGCAGGGGACTCTGTCCCCACGGTGACGGAAAGCCGACGGCCGTCGACCTGTTCTGCGGGTGCGGCGGACTCACCGTCGGGTTGAAGAGAGCCGGATTCAGGGTTCTGGGTGCGGTGGACGTCGATCCGCTGTCCGTCAAGACCTACAAGGCGAACCATCGCGATGTCACATTATGGGAAAAGGACATCAGAGAACTTGATCCGCAGGAACTGCTCGACACGCTCGGATTGAAGAAAGGCGGACTCGATCTCCTGGCGGGGTGCCCGCCGTGCCAGGGTTTCTCCACGATGCGGACCCTGAACGGGGCTCTCATGGTTGATGACCCAAGAAACGACCTGTTGCTGGAGTTCGAACGGTTCGTGGAGGCTCTCCGGCCGCGTGCCGTGATGATGGAAAACGTCCCTGGGCTGGCGGACGACGAACGGTTCGGGGCTTTCCGCCGGAAGTTGAAGAACCTCGGATACCTGGGAGAGCATCGCATATTGAACGCCGCCCACTACGGTGTTCCGCAGAGGAGACGCAGGTTGATCTATTTGGCGGGGCTGGGCGTGACAATTCCTTTCGCCGGCAAAGCCGCCAAGATGAAAACGGTTGAGGATGCGATCGGCGGGCTGCCGAAAGCGGGTCAAAGCGGGGACCCCGTGCATGACATGCCTGAGAATCGGACCCCGAAAGTTCTGGATGTCATCCGGCTTATCCCGAAAGACGGCGGAAGCCGCAGAGACCTTCCGGAGGAATTCCAGCTCGAGTGCCACAAGCGATGCAACGGATTCAAGGATGTTTACGGGCGCATGGCCTGGAAGAAACCGGCTCCGACGATCACCGGAGGATGCTTCAACCCGTCAAAGGGGAGGTTCCTGCATCCGGAGGAGGACCGGGCGATCACCATGCGCGAGGCGGCGCTTCTGCAGGGTTTTCCACGCCGGTACAAGTTCCCGACCACCGAAAACAAGTCCGCCGTAGCCTTGATGATCGGCAACGCCCTGCCGCCGCCGTTCATCGCGGCACACGGAAGAAGCATCAAACGGGTCCTGCGGAACAGCGCCGGGACGTGACCATCAAAAAGGGGACTTAATTCACATGAGTATCGACCAGGTCTTGAGGAACGAGTTGACGCCGCAGCAATACGACGCGGCGGTGGATACCGCCCGCGAGGTTTTGTGTCTGGCATGCGCCGGCTCGGGCAAGTCAAGGACGTTGGCCTACCGGATCGCCAGACTCCTCGCCCAGAATGAGCCGCCCGAAGGTATCGTGGCCTTTACGTTCACCGAAAAGGCGGCCGAGTCCATCAAACGCCGGGTTTCTCAAGCCCTGACCACCGCAGGACTCGATCCCACCGTGATGGGGGCGATGTATATCGGAACCATCCACTCCTACTGCCAGCGCGTACTGGGCGACATGGACGCAACGTATCGACAGTACGACGTTCTTGACGAGAACCGGCTCAAACTCTACATGATTTCGCGTTATCACCGGTTGGGTCTTCAATCCTTCCGACCGCGCGCACGGAACAACAGCTATTTCGACACAGTAAAGCAGGCGTCGGATGCATGGAAGACCGCCAACGACGAGCTGTTGGACTTCAATACGGTCGCCGCCGAAGATCAAGACATCGGTGGCTTGCTCACCCGCATTCGGGACGGTCTCAGGGCGGATCAATATATCGATTTCTCGTTGATGATCCGGGATGTGGTCGAGGCGATCCGTTCCAATGCAGCCGGCGTGGAAAACGGCATTGGGAATTTGCGTCACCTCATGGTGGATGAGTACCAGGACGTCAACCCTTGTCAGGAGGAGCTGATCCGACTGCTGCATCAGCGCTCGCAGACGCTTTTCGTTGTCGGGGACGACGACCAGTCGATCTATGCATGGCGGGGGGCCGACGTCAGCAACATCCTGGGTTTTCAGCGGCGCTATACCGGTTGCAGCGTGCATACCCTCTCCCAAAACTTCCGCAGCACAGAACCC
>CAYNGF010000241.1:0-3337 GCA_964396515.1 uncultured Paludibacter sp. | reverse complement strand
TTTGTTACAGCCTCAGATAATAGGCTACCCAATATTCAAATATCTCTAGCCTTCATCGCCGCATGAAGTGAAAAACACATATGAATCCTTCTCATGATCAAAAACAGCAAGGCTTGTAGAACATAGAAAAGACTCATCGCTCTTTGGGATATATATGACAACCGTGTATTTTTCCTGCTCTGTCAGATAGGACATGTTAAAATTATAGATGGCCCATCTCGATGGCATTTCCTTTTCAGTAAAAACCTCGGAAAAAATCACTGGCTCATTTATCTTTTCTTCAAGCTTCTTTTTAAGATATTCTAGGGTTGGTTTGCCTTTATTTTCCATTAGTCTTCCTCATCTAAGAAGGAAGTGTCTGGAAGAATTTCAAAATCATTTTCATCATGGGGCTTGTCCTTCTTTTCAAGACGATCAAGGAGCATAGAGAAGTTTTCCTGTCGTTCAAAGTAATCCAGCATCCAGCTAGAAAAATAATCCCTGACTTTTGATGCCTGAACCTTGTTTTTGAATAGATAATCCCCTAAAACATGGGCGGGATATTGAACATACCTTTCACGATTTTTTTTAATGTATTTTCGAATATAAGGGTCCTTGAACATATACGAGTACTCTTTGATAAACTTCCAAAGAATTTTTTCTAATTCGATCTGAACGATCATGCTTTTCCTCCACTTTCGTTTTTTATAATTGGCCTCCATTCAATTTGCTCATGGCTTTAACTAGCTCAGTGAAATAGGGAGGGAATTTATTGCTCCCATGTTTTTTTATTTTTCTCTTTCCTTGGTATTTGATTTCTATACTCCACTGCGTCCCATCAAGGATGTTACTGTCAATGCTTGAGCTAGGCCATTCCAAGATGTAGAGTTTAGGTATTATTCCTTGAAGATACTTTACTTCTTCCACAGAAAGCTTTTTTGTCTGTTCAATCGGGCTATTTGTAGAATCGCTTTTGCTATTAAACGGCAATAAATGGCGATAGGTTAGGATATATGAATTAGATGCCAATGAGATATCTATAAAATGATTGTCGCGATTGAAGCCACCGACGAAGAATAATACATTTTCTATAATCCTAAAAGACTCAGAGGCCTTCCCAAAAGATTTACGGCAATCTTTACAGTATCGGCTTGGACTATCTACAGAAATTTTACGGCCACCAAGCCAAATTTTCCCCGCTTCCTCTTCCAAGAATGCTTCACAGCTCGGCATACCATATAGGATTGGTATTGTATGCCGTTTCCCACATAAGGGGCATTTTATTGAGGAATTCTTCCTATATCCATTCATTATTGATCTATCCCAAAGACAATAATATACCGGATTTGGTTTTATATTCAGTAAAGCAATTCATTTCAGGTTTATAGCCAAGCATTTTTGCAAATGCTTCATAGTCAGGATACGAATCATTATTAGAGCTAAATGTATGGACCAGCATGATCGTCTTTTTTGTGCAATACTTTTGTGCGGTTAGAATCGCTGATACTGTCCTGTGAAAAAGCTGATAGCGTAGTTTGCCAATATTTAATACAGGTAAACCTAAAGTTGTGGCAAGGTAAGCAAGCCTTGATCTTTTCCCTTCGCTAAATCCACCATCTTTCTTCCATTCAGCAATAGTTTTACCAAATGGCTCACGATGTTTACCTTCAACCATAATTGCCACTAATTCATTATCAATTCTAGCTAATACAAACAGGTCATTCTGTGATGCTTTGCTCCCTCCGGGGAGATCAACCTCGTACTCTGGTATGCCCTGGATAAACTCGATTTCCTTGTCCTCTGCAACTTTACTGCTTGCTAAAGCATTTCTAACGATTCTTGGGAAATCCAATGCGTTCTGCCAGGCTTCGGCTAGTTCTTTGGCGGAATAGCCATCTTTCCATTGCTTTCGGGGTTGTGCTAAGAAAACTTTCCAATCTTCTGGTTTTGAAACGGGGATATAAAACATCGTTTCCTCCGAAAAATAAAAAAGGGATTGCTAATGAAAAATCAATATAGGCCAATCACCTTGCCGATTAATACTGCAATAGGCTGGTTGTTTCTATCCCATGTGTTCGAATTTCTTGCCCTGTATACAGGCTTCAGTTGGGTTGCTGATATTTCACAAGTATTTGAGAAATTAGCACCATATAATGATTTAATTTTCCTACCGTCAAATTCCCATGAATTAGAAGAAGTTGCGCCATACCATGGCTTTAGCTTTCTGCCATCCCATTCCCAATCCCTCGGCAACTCCACTCTGTTTGACATCTGTAGCCTCCTAAAAAAATGATTAAATTAGTGAGCCACTTGCAAAAGTCATAGGCTAAACGAATTTTAATGAAAAGCGGGGACAGAACCTGTATAATGGAGTTATCAAGACAACCAAAAACAGGAGGAAGTCCCCGCAATGAAAAGTATAACCGAAATCATGGGCGGCATGCAAATACTTTTCGGGATCAGCTTTGATATTCAAAAATGATTCGAAGAATATCTGACTCATGATCAGCAAGCATTTCTGTCGATATTGCAAGTGCTAGAAGCACACATGAACGCACCTGAAGAGACAGGGTCACATTTTGGGCGCCCTGCGTATGATCAAAAGCCCTGCCTGTCATTGCACAACAAAAGACCATGCCGCTGAAAGAAGCCCTGAAAACATTGGATATGCGCTGTTCTTGGAGCTGTAAGAAGAATTCCCGCGGGTTACCCATTTATATTCGCTCATGGACGCAGTCTATGACTCGGACGTGATTGATTCGTTTATTCGACAACGCGGCCGGGTGGCCATTGTTGATCATAACAAACGAAGGAACGACACGCGCCCTGGCTTTGATCTTGCCACACAACGCCGCTATGCGATACGGACAACGGTTGAGCGAGCGAATTCGCATTTGAAGGATTGGCTTTTATCCGTTCCATATTTTGTCAGAGGGATCGAAAAAGTAACGTTTCAAGTGATGTGCAGGGTCGTAAGTCTAGCGGCGATCAAGATCTTGCAGTGCTTTATAGCGCCATCGCTGACGAAAAGCGCATAATATTTATCTGGTAAGGGTGAGGCGCTAGGGGCAGTCTGTCCTCATAGCTACAATTCCGGGAAATTTCTTGTTTTTTGACCTATGCCCCACTAAATCTACAGTACTCGACTGCTCGTAACCGTATCCGTTTTAGAATGCGACCTATTCAGCCGTTTAATGTGCGAGACTTTTGCAAGAGGCTCTACTTAACGCATTTTCGATCCAAATGGTGGGTCTTAATCCCTTTATTCAGGTCCCATCGGAAAAATACACATGGTTGTCGAGCAATGGGAGCGTAACCCCAGGTTGTAATCCCTTTATTCAGGTCCTATCGGAAAAAT
>CAYNGF010000240.1:0-3348 GCA_964396515.1 uncultured Paludibacter sp. | reverse complement strand
TTGATGGTATGATTTCCGTTAGCCGCTACAGTCATATCATTTGGTGTAATATCGTTCCAAACAATGGCTCCGTTTTTATCTTTTACAACAAGCTTATAATTACCACCCACCACATCGGCAGTATAAGTGGCATCAGCAGCATTATTGGTCATAAGTTTGGCGTTGGCTAAATCCCAGCCTCCCACAGCAGCCCCAATCACATAGATTTCCTGTGCATCTGAAAAGAACAGAATCTGTGAACCATTGAGTTTCGCATAGAATTTTACCGTTTTTTCGGCAGCAAGTATTATCTGACGATTTGCACCAGCACCAGGACCTGTCCATGTTCCGGTATTGAAAACTTTAAACTCATAAGTTCCTGCAGGTAGGATTTTTTCCAGCATATAAACTCCGGTAGTTCCAATCTCTGTCATCTGATAATCCGGATTAGAGTTATTCCAGCTATTATTCGGAAAACTACCGGTAACGGTCAGACTAACTGCAAACATAAAGCTTGTCACACACAACGCAAATAAAAGACTAAAGATTTTTCTCATGATGAATTGATTTAATATTTGATTAGTATTTGATTAATTGACCGCAAATCTATCAATATAAACGATCTATTATCATCCCACACAATGGAATTAACGTCACATTTCTACGCAATCGATTGCAAAACGGCATTATCTACACTGTAATCAATCAATTATACCAAAAAAATGAGATTAAAGTTAGAAAAACAGAAGGACAGTTGATATTGGTGGGTTTTTATTATTTTTGTGTCAGAATAAAATATCAAAAAACAAAATATAATAATGAAACGAATTATCAACACAAGCAATGCACCGGCAGCCATTGGACCGTATAGCCAGGCTGTTCTAAAAAATGGAATGTTATTTATTTCGGGACAATTGCCCATAAATCCTGCAACCGGCAGAATTGAAACGTCGGATATTGCTGATCAGACAGAACAGGTTTTTGCCAATATCAATGCCATACTTAACGAAGCAGGTTTTACTTTTTCAGATGTGGTAAAATCTACTGTATTTTTATCAGATATCAGCAATTTCGCGGGCATGAATGAGGTATATAAAAAATTCTATCAAACCGAATGTCCCGCGCGTTCTGCTTTTGCAGTGAAGGATTTGCCCTTAGGTGCTTTAGTTGAAATAGAAACCATAGCAGTGAAATAAATATTTACCGGAATTTTTTAAACAAAAAAAAGAGAGAAGGCTTTTTGCGTTCTCTCTTTAGTTTTTCCAACGGTTTTGAACGTTGAAATGATTCCGGTTATAAGAATTTATTTTACAATTACTTTTGTGGTGAAGTTATTTATTTTTACAATGTAAGCTCCCGAATTTACTTTGTAAATATTAGTATTTTCAAAGTTCAATTGACGACCGGTAATATCGAAAATACCTATTTTTTCATTTCCGGAAATGTTTGGGAGATAAATTTCATTTTTACCCGGTATAATTGTGTATTCGGTATTTAAAATATTTTTTACTGCCGTGGGATCTTCCAAAAAGGCTTGTTCGAGTTTAGAAATAACATTTCCAACATCTAATTTCTCTACCATAATTTCCATATCCGTTAACGCACGGTTATATAGTCGGAAATCGTACACTTTCGTTTTGCGTAAATATACATCGCCGGTGTAATTTGAGCGTCCAATCCAGTTGTAAAATGTTCCCAAACGTCCGGGTCTTGGTAATGTGTTGACAGGTAAATTCGTAATGTCCGAAGTTTGGAAAGGAGTACCATCAATATAAACTGTGCCTTGTGTCCCGTTTTGTACATAGAAGAAATGATGCCAGCTTCCCTTTAATGCGGGTGAGGCTACACTTACAGCCTGATTGCCCGAAGCTGAAGTATAATATTGTGGACTGATACTTAAACTTTGATCTTTTAAGCTACCAATAATATAGCCACTTTGATCGTTCATGGCATTTTGAGTGTTTGATAAAGTGAAAAGGAAATTACCATTGCTTGTTAATTGATCATAAGATTCGTCAATCCGGTAATAAGCACCTATGGAGTAATTGGTCAGGTTATAAGCAAGTTTGCCAATTTCTTGTCCGAGGTCAAAATATCCGTTGTTTTCTCCAAGTTCCAATACATTAAACTTAGTTGTTGTTCCTATTGAATGTACTTTTGCGCCATTTTTCAGGATTCCTTTGAATCCTTTTTCGGCTACATCGGTAACAATACTGTCGTTTACCAACGAAAAATCGTATCGTACAAGTAAGTCATTTATAAATTTTGTTCCCGGTTTTTCAATCACTTTTGCAATAAAATCTTTTGTAATATTCTGACCATTTTTCAGCAAATTGGCTGTGAGTGTAACATTGTATGGAAAATAATCGGGCTGTGTAACTTTTCCTGTGTTGGTAATGAGTGCAGCATTGGAAGTTTTCCATGCGATAACGATATCTGGGTCATTTTTCCCCTTAATTGGTAATTCAATGTCAGATGTGATGGAGGATAAATCTCCTAAAGTAAGATTATCTGCCTCGTATTGTAATTCGGGTGTTTTATAGTTTGGGTTTTCATTATATGCCATGTTAAGCTTGTCGATAGTTTGTGGGACACCAAATAAAAGTAATAAATCTTCAGAAGTAATTGGTATACTCAGTACCTGAAAATCGTAAAGTAACGTTTGTTGTAAATATGCATCAGATGCCCAACCTGAACGACCCAACCAATTGAATAATGTTCCATTGAGATTATCTTTCGCCATAGCTTCGGAGGGTGTGGGCATATTGGTGTTTTGTGCAACCTGAATGCCATCAACATATACAGTCCCTACAGTACCATTCTGACTGAAAGCAAAATGATGCCAGGCACCTTTCTCTGCTGCTATACCATAGTTGGCAGCTATGCTTGGCGATCCTGTAGCTGAAATTCCAGCAGCTTGCGTATTCAGACGTCCGTACATAAAACCATTCACATCGGTACCAACTTTATCAGAATTACTAAAATTCCAAATAAAATTGCCATTTGCAGATAAGTTACCGTATTCTTCGTTGATACGGAAGAATCCCATCATTGTAAAATCGTTAAGCGAAACCACTGCTTCACCAATTTCGGTCCCCATATCAAAATAACCTTTACCATTGCCAAGGTCAAGTACATTTATTTTATCGGTATTTCCAATTGTACGAATATGGGCTTCGTTCATAAGTTTTCCCTTGAAGTTGCTTAAAATATCGTAAACCCGTAAAGTATCATCTTCAAACTTAATGCTTGCTGTACTGAAATCCCATTGCGCAAGTTGTTCAGGTGTACCGGTAATTCCCAAAACTTTAACTTTAAAATCTTTTTGCAGACTAAATGTAGAAGTTCCTATTACTTGCATGAGTGTAG
>CAYNGF010000239.1:0-3352 GCA_964396515.1 uncultured Paludibacter sp. | reverse complement strand
TCTCAGATGCACCAACATCGAATTTCTCATCGTACTCTTGCGAACCTTCCGAGAAGCCGTACGCGGGAGCGAACGAAGCAAAATCGGACAGTGTGATGTAGCCGTCTCCGTTATAATCGCCGATCAGTTCTGGATCCGCGCTGTTCTGCCTCCAGTAAGAGTTGGAGATACGATTCAAAACGATCGTGTCACACTTCGAGATAGCCATGCCGGCCGCGTGTTCCGAAGAGATCCGAAGTACTGGCCTGGAGAAATCAACATTCCTGAAGCCGGAAATGGCTACGGTCAGATCCGAATGGTTGCTGCGTGTTATTATCAAGACTCCCTGAAGAGGAGATAGATCTTCAATTTTGAGACCTTCCCCAACCAGAGTTATCTCTATTGCATCTATTCCTTCTCTTACATAAAGCTCGGCTCCGTCTGGAAGTCTCTGGAGTATATACCGGCCGCTTTGATCGAACCTCGGAAAGTGTCCGACACATGAAGCCATAAGCATTGTGACAACAATAGATATAAACACGATGTGTGTTGTTCTTTTCATCTCAGACCCCCCTACTGGATTGTGATTATCCCGGTATCGGACAGATCGAGTCCACTAATCTCGGGAATCACACCGGTACTGAATTTAACATTTCCTTCGCTAACATATTCGGAGAAGAGTATCTCCGTATTGCCGGCTTTGTCGAGTACATTGACAAATACTCTCAGCAGCTCCGTATTCTGAACATCGAGATCTTTCAGTCCGGCCACGGCCACGTGAATAACGCTTTCGGAAGGCTGCTTGACTATCATAAGTCCACCGACAAGGGACTGGACTATACCGGGACATGTAAGATACTCCGTATCGAACTCCAGTACAACTTCAAAGGCATTTATCTCACCGAGGTTATTGGCTTTCACAACAAAGCTTCCAAGACTGTTCCTGTTCAGAGTGGTATCGATTATTTCGAAGGAGGGCCCTGCAACAACTATGGTGGAAGCCGCGCTCTTCACAGGGTCGCCGGCCTTTCCCTTTATATCTACCGGTATGACTTCGAAATACATGAATTTACCGACATCTTGCGAAGTGAGCAAATACTCGCGTTTAGTGGCTGAGGGAATCGACTCAAGACCAGTGCCGTCGGCTTTGTCTGAACGATACCATTTGTACTCGGATGCTCCTTCAGGCTCCTGCTCGGGATCCAGAAAAGTGTATTCTCCCTTTACTTTCTGCCCGGTAACAGTATCTCCTGTGATCCTTACATCTGAAGCACTGGGCTTCTTGTTTATCGGTGGACAGGCCGTAAGTGCAATCAGCAAGATCAACATAACGGTGATATAGGCTAATTTTCTCAATCAGATCACCCCATTCAGTTTATGGTTATCGTGCCTGGAATCAGAGTAATATTCGGACTCCTTATTTCCTGAGGCGGCTGGCTGTCATCGGCTACCGCAGTTTCTACTGGAGAATCATTATATACATAGCTAGTAAAACCGATGGTTGTACTTCCAGATGAGATCTCGGATACTACAATCGTTGCTATCTTGGTTCTTCCCGCGAGGTTCACGGGTTGACCTCCTGCAATGAAATGGATTATTCCGTCGGTGTTTCTTATCATGTTCGCAAGCGACCATCCAAGGCCGGCATCGTTAGACATGGCTAACACAGACAGCTTTGTTGTATCAAAGCTCAAAACGTATTCAATCGCTGTGACACCAAATTCGAAGTCTTCGGCGTATATGTCTATCTGCCCAAAACCATCCATCGTGGTGTTGTTTATCTGGATCGTTCCTTTACTTATAGTAGTGAAGTTCGCAACTAGCGTTCTGTTCTTTGTAGCCGTAAATGAATAACTGGCGTTAGTACTTACCTGTGCTCCATTCTCTGTCCAGTTGACGAACCTGTATCCCTCTTTGGGGGTGGCTGAAAGATTGACAGTATCTCCATGGGTGTAGACCCCTCCACCGGCAGCAGTTCCTCCGGCTGCAGGATTGGCCGAAACGGCTATTGTATAGGTCTTCTTTGTCAGGGTAACATTTACCGTCTTGTCTCCATCGACATTGACGCTTCCCGTAGCGTTGTTATATCCCGTCTTGCTTATCGTGTATGATCTTGTTCCTGACTGAACGTTTGTGAAGACGGCCTTTCCCTGCGCGTCGGTGCTCTTGTTCTCTCCGTTGAAAGCGACGTTGGCGCCCTGAACTGCTCCCTGGTTATCGCTCACATTGAAAGTTACCGTATATACTCTGACGAAATTGGCAGTCACCGTTTTGTTTCCGTTCATAGTCAGATTGGCCGGGTTTGCAGAGCCGCTCAAGTCACCGCTCCAGGTGTTGAAAGCCCAGCCGGCAGAAGGATTGGCAGTCAGTTGAACAACCTCACCGTGATTGTACTTGGACTTGTCTGGATTCTTGGTTACCGTCCCCTGACCAACTACGTTCGTCGTCAATGTATAGGTCTTGAGTTTGAAAGTAGCAGCTATAGTATGATTGGCCGTTACGTTGTTGAATGTGTAGCTGGATACAGCTCCAACTGAGACTCCGTCTACCTTCACATCTTCTATGTCATATCCGGTATCCGGAGTTATCGCGAATGACTGATTCGAGCCGTGGGTAACGTTTACATTCCCCGCGGGATTTATGCTACCTCCAGCTCCCGCCGTCGCGGTAATTGTGTAGGTCTTCAGTCTGAAGTTGGCCACGAGCGTTCTGTTTGCAGTCGCCATGAACGAGTAAGCGTCGTTCGCGCTCACCTGCACCCCATTCTCTGTCCAGTTTATGAATTCATAGCCTTCGTTTGCAGCGGCCACAAGGTTTACAGTATCTCCGTGGTCGTAGCTCCCGGCTCCAGTTATTGTTCCACCGGCCGGAGGATTAGCCGAAACGACTATTGTGTAACTCTTAAGTCGGAATGTAGCGTGAATGGTGTGGTTAGTCGTGACGTTTGTGAAGTTGTATGTGGAAACGGCCCCAATAGAGACTCCATCTACCTTTACGTCTTCTATCTCGTATCCGGTATTCGGGGTTATCGCGAATGACTGATTCGAGCCGTGGGTAACGTTTACATTCCCCGCGGGATTTATGCTACCTCCCGCGCCCGCCGTCGCGGTAATTGTGTAGGTCTTCAGTCTGAAGTTGGCCACGAGTGTTCTGTTTGCAGTCGCCGTGAACGAGTAAGCGTCGTTCGCGCTCACCTGCACCCCATTCTCTGTCCAGTTTATGAATTCATAGCCTTCGTTTGCAGCGGCCACAAGGTTTACAGTATCTCCGTGGTCGTAGCTCCCGGCTCCAGTTATTGTTCCACCGGCCGGAGGATTAGCCGAAACGACTATTGTGTAACTCTTAAGTCGGAATGTAGCGTGAATGGTGTGGT
>CAYNGF010000238.1:0-3395 GCA_964396515.1 uncultured Paludibacter sp. | reverse complement strand
AAATGAATAAAATCTACCGGTTATTCCGTTACGATTGGCCATTGCATTTCGTGCTGCTTTTCACAAACTGGTTGCCCGATAATGTAGCAGTACTTCGTTTTAGAGGTTGGTTAGCCCACTTTTTTTTGGGGAGATGTGGTAAAGATTTTAGAGTGGGCAGAAGTGTAGTGTTTTATAATCCGGCAAATATTACAATTGGGAAGAATGTTTATATAGCTTATGGCAACTGGTTTTCGGCAAGCGAAACAATTAATTTGGGCGATGAAGTTGTTTTAGGTCCTAAAAATATTTTTGCTTCGGGCAATCATACCAAACAGAACGGTTCATTTCGTTATGGGAAGCCGGAAAGCAGCCCCATTGAAGTTGGAAAAGGAACCTGGATTGGGGCTAACTGTACGATTACAGCCGGGGTAGTGATAGGGTCGGGGGCAGTAATAGGTGCAAACACAGTTGTTACTAAAAATGTACCCGATAATGTTTTGTTTGCGGGTAATCCCGGTAAAGTAATTAAGGATATTTAATGAAAAAAGTATTGTTTATAGGCAATTTTTTGTCGAAGCATCGGGGAACAATCGGACCGATGGAAGGTGTAATGCGCCGAATGAAGAATAATATAATAATAAGCCGTGCATCGGTTTACGACCATAAAGTGTTAAAGTTAGTCGATATGTTTGTCAAATCATTGTTCGTGAACTATGATATTATACATATCGACACCTATAGTTCATCAGCTCTGAGTTTTGCATTCTTTTGTGCTTATATTGGAAAAATTAGGAGAAAAAAAGTTGTTCTAAATCTACGTGGTGGTGGTTTGTTCAGATTGTTTCAGAATAATCCCCAAAAAAACAAACTGATTAGGAAGTTATTTTCAAATGCTTCAGAAATTGTTACACCCTCACTTTATTTGAAAGAAAATTTTGAAAAACACGGTTTTATAATAAGTTACTTGCCTAACACTGTTGACTTGCAGAAATTTCCTTATTCTGAAACTTTGATTGACAACCATAAGCTGCTTTGGGTAAGAGCTTTTAATGCCACTTATCAGCCCTGGCTGGCTGTAAAAACCTTATACGAAGTTCGCAAGAAATATGCAGATGCCACCCTGACTATGATAGGACCTGACAAGGGCTTGTTGGCTCAAACTGTACTTTTAATAACAGAACTTGGACTTACCGATTATATACACATAACCGGTAAAGTGCCCAACGATCAACTGGCAGAATATTACCACACCCATCAGGTTTTTTTGAATACTACAGATACCGAAAGTTTCGGGGTGGCAGTAATGGAAGCTGCAAGTTGTGGTATTCCTGTGGTTACAACTTCGGTGGGTGAGTTGCCTTATTTATGGATGAATGAAGAAAATGCCATGCTAATAAATTCGTTTGATGAAAAGGATTTTGCAGAAGCTATCTTCAGTTTATTTGAAGATAAAATGCTTTACAACAAAATAAAAATAAATGCCCGGAAAAAAGCGGAGAGTTTTGATTGGGAAGTAGTAAAAGATAAATGGAAAACATTATTGAAATAAAATTACTACTTGAAAGCAATTCTATAAAAAAACTGAAATAAAAAAGTGGATTACAATGTGAAAATACTGTCGTGTAGAATTTATGCCCGGAAAAAAGCGGAAAGTTTTGATTGGGAAGAAGTAAGTAAACGTTGGAAAAACTTGTTAAAATAAATATGTCCATTTATAAATTGTTCTGGAAAATCGGAGCTTATTTCCGAAATCCTTCGGTATTTAAAATTTATAAAGAACTCAAGAAAAGCGAAAGCTTTCCTTTGGAGCAGTTAGAAGAATTACAATTAAGAAAACTTAAAGAAACCCTAATTTTTGCAAAAGAGTACTCGCCTTTATATAAACGTAAATTTTCAGAAGTAGGTTTTAATCCCGATAGTGATTTTAACAGGATTGATGATATAAAAAAAGTGCCTGTAATTACCAAAGCAGATTTACTGGAATTTAACGCCGAAATACATTCAGTTTTACCTTTTAATAAAGTATTTAATGCGGAAACATCAGGTACATCGGGTCAGGTTCTTAAATTTAAAAAAGATGAATACTGGGACTCATTTAACCGGGCAGCCTTTATGCGTGGTTATTCGTGGTATGGTGTTAATCCGTGGGATAAAAACGGTTACTTTTGGGGATACAATATCAATCCCCAAAAAAGACTCAAAGTTCGATTACAGGATTTCCTGCAAAACCGTTTTCGATTATTTAGCTATGATGAAAAAAACATTCGTAACTTTGTAAAAAAATTAAAATCAGCAAAATATCTTTCTGGATATTCCTCGATGATTTACGAAGTTGCAAAAATAGTTAATCGAGAAAAAATAAACACAGAAAAATTTAAGCTAAAAATGATTAAAGGCACTTCCGAAAAAATTTTCGATAGTTATCAAACGGAAGTAAAAAAAGCCTTTGGTTTAAAGATTATCGGTGAATATGGTGCAGCCGAATCAGGGATAATAGCTTATGAGTGTCCCCATGGAAATATGCATATCAATATGGAAGGTGTGTTTGTTGAAGAAGAAAAGGGTGAAATCATTGTTACCAATTTGGTTGCACGTTCTTTCCCAACGATACGTTATAAACTTGGTGATTACATAACCCTTAAACCAAGGAGTTATAAATGTGCTTGTGGTATGCAACATCCGATTCTCGAAAGTATAACAGGAAGAGTAGGAAAATTAATTGTTGGGAATAAAAAATCATATCCGAGTTTAACTTTTTACTATGTCTTTAAAAATCTTGCCCTTGAACATCATTTGGAACTTAATTATCAAGTACATCAATATGAGCCGGGTAAACTTTTGGTACTAATCGAGCAAAAAATTAATGAAAAACAATTATCTTTGCTTGTTGAAGAATTTGAAAAGTATTTTGGGAAAGATTTGTTTGTTGAAATAAAAGATTCATCATTATTACATCAAAAAAACGGAAAATTAAAGGACTTTATCTCCCATATTTATTAAATGAACACTCAACCTTTAGTATCTATTATTACTCCTGTTTACAACTCATCTTCTTTTTTAGAAGAAACAATACGCTCAGTTATTTCACAGACTTACACCAACTGGGAGCATATTCTTGTTGACGATGGTTCAACAGATAATTCTGTGGAAATAATAAAAAATTTGGCATCCACCGAGCCACGTATTAAACTTTTGCAACTGCACAGCAATCAGGGTTCAGGTCCTGCACGTAATTTGGCCATAAAAGAAGCCAAAGGAAAATATATTGCCTTTCTGGATAGCGATGATATCTGGCATACGGAGAAACTTGAAAAACATGTGGCCTTTATGCATATTCATGATGCTGCTTTTTCGCATACTTCGTATGGTTTTATTGATGAAAGTGGAAAAATTATCCGCCAGACTTTCCATGT
>CAYNGF010000237.1:0-3395 GCA_964396515.1 uncultured Paludibacter sp. | reverse complement strand
TATTGTTTAATATAAATTTTTTTATAACGATACACCAACTACTAAGAACGCATCACCGGCTATTGGATTTACTCCAATAACTCCAAATAATGGCAAACTGAATTTATCGGTTATCTCAATCGATTTTTTTAATTTAAGACCTACGTTGGTAATACCAAAACCATTTGTACCGTAAGCCGGACTTGCATTAAGTGCACCACCAAGGAATAAACTTGCAGATTCAGTTACCGGATAACCCAACTCAAAATATGTAGAATATGCCTGCGAACCATCTTCTTTAAGATCAGCACCATAAAACATAGTATTGAGTGATAAACTTAATGGGAAAGCTTCAATACCTGCATAGTTTAACGAACCTTCAAAAACATGATCAGTACCTTTACGGTAAGAAAAATAGTTTTTTGTAAAATTCCAGTTATAATCAGTAACTGTTACAGAAAACAAATCGGAAATTGCATAACTTGCATAAAGATCAACTTCTTTTACAGTACCGAGAATTCCATATGAACCCCAAGTACCTATTGTAAGATTACCTAAGGTATATGATAGCGATGGCTGTATGTTAGGAGTACCTTTACCATAAGTTAAATCCTGTTGAACACCACGCCAAACATAATTACTTACCAAATCGATACCAGTCGAAAACTGTGCATTTGAAACTACTGCACTTGATAGTGCTAATACAACGACTAAAAATTTTACTTTTTTCATACCCAAAAAATTTTAATTGATTAGTGATTAAATTATCTATTTATTTGTCTTTTTATTTTAAATTTACATTATGATATATATTTCTTGTTTTAAATATCTTTTTATTTTTATTTCGTTGCAAAGTAAATCATTTTGATACTTAGAATCAATATTATGTGTCTTTTAGTAATTTAATTTCAAATTAAAATATCATTTTATTTGTGTTTAAGTATTTATTATATCATTTTATAAGTATATATTTGCTTTTAGTTACATTTTGAAAATTTAAAAAATCAGATTGAGATTTTTTTGAATTGAGAATTTATTTATTTATTGCTTTATCTCTTGAATTGTGTTTTTTTAATAGGCACAAAAAAAAAGACGTACGAAAAAAAATCGAACGTCCTTGAAAGAAACAAATACAAGAATTTTTATTTGCAACATTCAAGTTGCATATACAACTAAAATGTTGCAAATTTTTAAACCTATGTAGAAAATTAACAGAAAAAATGCCTCACACATAAAAAATGGTGAAGCATTTTATTCATATTAGCATATTAACAAAAGCGAAAATAAGATGTACAAAAAATTAAGAATCGTGAATAAACTGTATCATTCAAATTTATTTGATATCAAATTAATTATATTTTTTACGATTATTTTGTCCATTTAGAACATTGAGGTTACATTTTTATTTTTCGAACATCACTGTTGACGAAGATGGTGCAAGTATAAATTTTGTTGTATTTACAACTTCCAAACCATCAAGATTTAACTTGGTATCATATACAACTGTAGTCCAATTGCCCGTAGGCAACTCAACTTCTACTGCTTTTCTGTTTCCATTGTGCAATACAAGAATATTTTTCCATGTATCTCCATTTGCATGGTCGGTAAGCATATAAGCAACAACATTAGGAACTTGAAGATTAATAAATTTGAGATGTTTTTCTTTCATTGCCTGTGTTGGAATTCTGAAAGCCGGATGTTGTTTACGTAAAGCAATTATGCCCCGATAATACTCAAAAACATCGTTGTGAAAATACTTATTATCCCAGTTTATTTGATTAATGGAATCGGGCGACTGAAATGTATTATTAACGCCTTTTTTGTCGCGATAAAGTTCTTCGCCGGCATAAATAAATGGCACACCCATCGAAGTAAATACAACTGTTTGAGCCAATTTATTAAAACGTTTTAATTCAGCTGGTGTTACACCGAGTGGTTTCGAAAGTGTAAGTTTATCCACAAGACTCATATCGTCATGACAGGAAACATAATTAATAATCTGGGTTGGGTTATTAGTATAAGGTTCTTTTGAATAAATGGATTTGGAATAATCAATCTGCGGATGAAACGAAGTTCCGGCAATACCGAATTTTACACTTTCTTCCAAACTGTCAACTCCGGATGCAAAACCCGGAATTTCCTTGTGCATCCAACTTCCTTTTAATGCATCCCGAAGGTCATCGCTGAATACACCTATATTGTCAAGCATTTTTGCATTGCGTTTCAGCGCAAGTTTATCATCGGGTAAAGTAGTGCTACCTGCAGTCCAACCTTCGCCATACACATAAATAGTAGGATCAACTTCATTAAGAGCAGCACGTACAGCATTCATAGTTTCTATATCGTGAATTCCCATTAAATCGAACCTGAAACCATCGACTTTATATTCGGTAGCCCAGTAAACTACAGATTCGATAATGAACTTACGCATCATGGCACGCTCCGAAGCAGTTTCGTTACCACAACCCGAAGCATTCGACCATGTGCTGTCATTTACCATCCGATAAAAATAACCCGGCACCAATTGATTTAAATGCGAATTTTCACCTTCGAATGTATGATTATAAACCACATCCATAATTACCCGAATACCATTGTTATGTAGTGATTGCACCATTTGCTTAAATTCTTTTATTCTCGTAACCGGATTATACGGGTCGGTTGAATAACCACCTTCGGGGACATTATAATTTAATGGATCATAGCCCCAGTTGTATTTGTTTTCGTTGAGACGCGTTTCATCAATTGAAGCATAATCGTACGATGGTAATAAATGAACATGTGTAATACCAAGTTCCTTAAGGTGATCAATTCCTGTAGATTGTCCATAAGAATTTTTTGTACCATGTTCGGTAAAAGCAAGAAATTTTCCTTTGTTTTTGATACCTGAATTCGGTGAAACTGAAAAATCGCGCATGTGAACTTCGTAAATCACAATATCTGTAAATTCTTTGAGGGGCGGACGAACATCATTTTCCCAACCTTCGGGATTGGTATCGGCAAAATCAATAATTGCTGCACGTTTTCCGTTCACTCCAGTTGCTTTTACCCAAATACCAGGTGTTTCTTTATACCATTTATCACCAATTTTTATCTGAAAAGTATAAAATTTTCCTTTTAAATCTCCCTTCAGTGTTTTATACCAGGTTCCTTGTTTACCACGTTTCATATCGTGTGTTTCGTAGGCAGAGCCTTGGTAACCATTATCATACAATAAGAGCTTTACCTGCGTTGCTGCAGGCGACCAGACTCTGAATTTTGATGATTTTGGTGTGTAAGTAAGTTCAAGATCCTTACCATCATAAACCGGATACTGATCGAAGTCGGTGTATTGAGGCGTTTCGTTGCAAGCAAGAACAAATACCGATGCTAAAAGCATAATTAAAAGATGTTTATACATAATATTTTGATTAAAA
>CAYNGF010000236.1:0-3399 GCA_964396515.1 uncultured Paludibacter sp. | reverse complement strand
ATAATAATTATGAGTAGAATTGAACAAATAGTTGCGAGAGAAATTCTCGATTCACGTGGAAATCCCACAATTGAAGTAGATGTATATCTTGAATCCGGAGTTTTAGGCCGTGCAGCAGTTCCTTCCGGTGCATCAACCGGCGAAAACGAAGCAATAGAATTACGCGATGGCGATAAAGGTCGTTATCTTGGTAAAGGAGTTTTAAAAGCAGTTGAAAACGTAAACAATGTAATTGCTCCGGCATTACGAGGTATTTCTGCCATGGAACAACGCCTTATCGATAAAAAAATGATTGCCTTGGATGGTACAAAAACAAAATCGAAATTGGGAGCAAACGCCATTCTTGGCGTTTCACTGGCTGTAGCAAAAGCTGCCGCAAATTATCTTGGTTTACCATTGTATCGTTACATTGGCGGAACAAACGCTTTTACTTTACCTGTACCCATGATGAACATTATCAACGGCGGTTCACATTCCGATGCTCCTATCGCTTTTCAGGAATTTATGATTCGTCCTGTTGGTGCAGCATCATTCCGTGAAGGTTTACGTATGGGAGCCGAAGTTTTTCACGCATTAAAAAAAGTATTGCACGACAGAAATTTAAGTACTGCTGTTGGTGATGAGGGTGGATTTGCTCCAAATTTGGCTGGTGGTACCGAAGAAGCACTTGAATCAATTCTTACAGCTATCAAAAATGCCGGATATAAACCTGGTAAAGATGTTATGATTGGTTTGGACTGCGCAGCTTCTGAATTTTATAAAGACGGAATTTATGATTATTCCAAATTTGAAGGACCCAATGGAAAAAAACGTACTTCTACCGAACAAGCAGATTATTTAGCCGAACTTATTGCCAAATATCCCATCGATTCTATTGAAGATGGTATGAGCGAAAGCGACTGGGATGGTTGGAAATTGTTAACTGAAAAAATTGGAGATAAATGCCAACTTGTAGGAGATGACTTGTTTGTAACGAATGTTGAATATCTGAAAAAGGGTATTGATATGGGTTGTGCGAATTCAATCCTAATAAAAGTTAACCAGATTGGTTCACTTACTGAAACGCTCGATGCAATTGAAATGGCACATCGCGCAGGCTATACCACTGTAACATCGCATCGTTCAGGCGAAACCGAAGATGCAACCATTGCCGATATAGCTGTTGCCACAAACTCTGGTCAGATAAAAACCGGATCGCTCAGCCGCTCCGACCGTATGGCAAAATACAATCAATTACTTCGTATTGAAGAAGAATTAGGCGAACTGGCAGTTTATGGTTACAAAAAATAAGTAATTCTGACAGTTTACTGACATTTTTATAATTAACTGACAAAGCCGTCTGACAATTCAGACGGCTTTTTTGTAGGGAAATTTCATTTTTTTAAATGTTAAAAATTTGCCCGTTAATACGCGTTAAGCTATAATTGCCGATTGTTAAATTTCGACAAATATCAGCAATTTAAAGCATTACGGGAATAACTTTTGATGAAATTTGCGTTGTATTTAAAAATTGAAATTTCAAACATTTAAAAACAAAAAAATATGAACATTCAAAAGAAATCAGGTTTGGCAATTCTTTTTGCAGCCGTAGTTGTAGTGAGTGTGGCTTCGAGTTATTTTACCGGCCAATATTTAAAAAACCATTCTTCAAATCAGAAAACTGAATCTGTTTTTGCCGGACAAAAAGCTCCTGCACTTTACACTTCAAATGTGAATGCTGCTGCTTTTAACACCGATTTTACCCGTGCTGCCGAGCTTTCGGTACATGCGGTAGTGCATGTGAAAACCAAAACACCCATGCAGGTTCGTAGTTTTGGTTTCCCGAACGATCCGTTTTTTGAGTATTTTTTTGGTCGTCCTCAGCAGCGTCAACAAGAAGAAACTCCGATGCAAGAAGGTTCAGGTTCAGGGGTTATAATATCAGAAGATGGTTACATAGTTACCAATAATCACGTAATTGATAAATCAAAAGAGATTGAAGTTACGCTCAATGATAATCGTTCGTTCCAGGCAAAAGTGATTGGTGCAGATCCAAATACTGATATTGCTTTGCTAAAAATTGAAGCCGAAAACCTTCCTGTAATACTTTTTGGAAATTCCGATTCACTAAAAATAGGAGAGTGGGTGCTTGCTGTTGGAAATCCTTTTAACCTTACATCAACCGTTACTGCAGGAATTGTAAGTGCAAAAGCTCGTAGTATCAATATATTAAATGCACCCATGAAAATTGAAGCATTTATTCAGACTGATGCTGCTGTAAATCCCGGTAATAGTGGAGGCGCTCTAGTTAACACACGCGGTGAGTTGGTTGGAATCAATACAGCCATTGCTTCTCAAACTGGTTCTTATGCAGGATATGCATTTGCGGTACCTGTGAGTATTGTGCAAAAAGTAGTTTCGGATATACGCCAGTTTGGAGTAGTACAACGCGCTGTACTTGGAGTACGAATGGGAGATGTCACCGACAAAATAGCAAAAGAGAAAAATCTTAAAACCCTTGAAGGAGCTTATGTTGATGAAGTTGTTGCCAACAGTGCTGCTGAAAAAGCCGGTATCAAAAAAGAAGATGTTATTATTAAGGTTAATGATGTGAACATTAAAAGCGGTGCTCAACTCCAGGAACAAATAGGTCGATTTAGCCCGGGCGATAAAGTAAATATTACAGTAATGCGTGGAAACAAACCAATTACGTTAACAGTAGAACTCAAAAATAGTCAGGGTAATACATCGATGGTTACCGGCACCGCAAGTCTTGATATCTTGGGAGCTGAATTCAAATTGCCTGATGAAAAACTGAAAAATCAGCTTAATTTAAGTTATGGTGTTGAAGTGAAATCGGTTTCAAAGGGTAAATTTTCTCAAGTAGGTATCAAACCAGGATTTGTGATTGTGAAAATTAATAATCGCTCGGTAAAATCTGTCGATGATATTAAGGAAATTCTCAATGATGCAATCAATACAAACGATCAGTTTAAAGTACTGAACGTTGCCGGAATATATCCTAATGGAAGAATTACTTATTATGCTATAAATCTTGCCGACTAACAATATTTGGAAATTTAGGAATTAATATCGGGCTGCTTTTCCATTCGGAATTGCAGCTTGATTTTTTAACTCTTATAATTGCTGAAATTTTAACGAATAAATAAAACATTTTGATTACAATTGCGTTACATTACTTGCAAGGTATTGGTTACAACGCTTTTTTAACTCCACTCATTATGAAAAAAATCAATGTTATTTTTTTGTCAGTATTAATTTTGTTTCTGCTTGTTCCTGGTTTTAGTGCACAGGTAAAAATAAAAGCTCCCGGCGTAAATTGGGAAAAAGTTTATTCTTTTGACCGATGTAATTCTTTTGAAGTTTTATTTTACAGAAAAACATCGGAACTTGTAAAAA
>CAYNGF010000235.1:0-3407 GCA_964396515.1 uncultured Paludibacter sp. | reverse complement strand
TCACTATCCTGAAGGTATTCTCCAGTATCTTGGTCATCTCGGCCTCTTTCGGAGACGAGACGACGAAGACTTCGGCCTCGAGAACGGATTCATACAGGAGCTTTGCGACTTCAGTCGATTCCGGGCCAACTCCTCCGACGACTTTCGGTGTGTTCTTGGTCTTGAATCTGAGGTTTCCCGGATCGACTCTCTCGGGGCTGAAGGCGAGGTAGAAGTCTTTGCCGCATACTAGTCCTGTCTCTTCGAGAATCGGCTTCATAACATCTTCTGTCGTTCCCGGGTATGTTGTAGATTCCAGTACGACGAGCATGTCTCTGTGGAGTCTCTTTGCAACGTCTTTCGTCGAGTTGATCACGTATGTCAGGTCGGGCTGCTTGTATATGTCCAGCGGAGTCGGAACACAGATAGCGACAACGTCGCATTTGTCAAGTTCATCGAAATCAGCTGTCGCCCTGAGATGCCCGTCGGAGACTATCTTCTCGAGATCGGCGTTGACTACATCTCCTATATAGTTGTGACCCTCGTTTACCATTTCGACCTTACTGGCCTGAATATCGAAACCTATTACTTTGAATCCGGCCTTTGCCTTCTCTACCGACAGGGGCAGACCGACGTAGCCCAGACCTATTACTCCTATTACTGCCGTTTTGTCAAGAATCTTCTCTTTTAGCATCTCTTTTCTCCTTATCTTATTGATTTCAGGAATTGAATGAATCTCTCATGATCTATCGCAAAGTTGCCGGATACTCTCTTTCCTGCGGGTACGTTCCTTGTAACAACTGAACCCAGTGTTACCGCTGCTTCGTCTCCGATGCTTATGCCGCTTGTTATTACAGCGCTTGGTCCTATCCATACGTTCTCACCGATTCTAGTATTGCCACCTAGCATTGCAAGAGCAACTATTTTGGACTTCTTTCCAATCTCCACACCGTGAGCCACGTGCACCAGATTGTCTATAGTGACTTCTTCATGTAAAATAGTGTTTCTTGTTGGAAAGAGGCCTTTGCAGACAACTGTGTTTGCCTCAATTTGAACATCGTTCTTCAGAACCGCCCATCCTGCATGTCGAACAATCTGATTATGGCCTTCAATATCGACAACTTCATAGCCTTCAGATCCTACAATCGTTCCCGACATTATGACGCAGTTATCACCAATCAGTGAGTTTTCCAGAATCACAGCATTGGGGTAGATCACAGTGTTTTTGCCAATGCGAACATTCTTAGGAGCAATATAT
Source organism: uncultured Paludibacter sp. (assembly GCA_964396515.1). Taxonomy (GTDB): domain Bacteria; phylum Bacteroidota; class Bacteroidia; order Bacteroidales; family Paludibacteraceae; genus Paludibacter. The sequence continues at coordinate 2,170 of CAYNGF010000235.1, read as the reverse complement.
GCCTTTGGAGAAATAACAGCACTCTCATCGATTAAAGTGTCAAACGTTTCGAAATAGAAACCAGAATCTATAAGGTGATCATGGATTCTATAAAAGTCTCTTTTCGGATTATCGGTTACAAGTATTCCGACGTCGAGCTCTTTTAAAGAAGAGGCAATTTTCTCATTAGTTATTACCGTAGATACCATTGAGTTATCTATCTGAGCTATGTACTTCTCATCATTGAGAAAGACGAGCGTGTGCTCGCTTGTCAGGGCATTTAGTTTACCCAATGCCTCGAATTCACCATCCTTTTCGACAGTTACCCAATTCACCTGATTACTTAACTCGATTAGTCTCATTCAGTATCCCTCCCAACCAAGACTAGATTTTCTCATTGCCGATACTAGATTCTTCTATACCGATTAGTCCGTTCATTGAGAAGAAAACTGCTATCTTCTCAACGATGTATTCCACTTCTTCGTCCGTCATCTCGGGAAATATTGGCAGAGCAAGCGTCTCTTCACAGGCCTTTTCCGTCTCTGGAAGACTTCCCGTGGGAACTCCCAAATACTCAAAGCATTTCTGCTGGTGAAGGCCCATTGGATAGTAGATCGATGTGCCGATTCCGTTACTTGCCAGATAATCTCTCAGGCTGTCTCTCTCTTCTCTGCTGAAGCCCTCGAATCTCACCACGTACTGATGAAAGACGTGAGAAAAAGAGTCATCGTTTGCTGTGTCTGAAACTGAAGGACAGTGGATCATTACACCGTTGTCCGTTGTCCGTTGTTGGTTGTACGAAGATAGATCCTTTGCTTGTTGTGCGTTGTTCGAAAGAGACTGATCTTTACCCACAACCGACAACCTACAACCTACAACGTTCAAGCCGTTCCTAATCATCTCGGCTTGATATCTGCCGGCTATTTCTCTTCTTCTTTTCTGGTATTCCTGCAGGTGTTTAAGCTTTATGTTCAGCACTATGGCCTGGAGTTCGTCCAGCCTGGAGTTTATTCCTATCATGTCGTGGACATACTTGATTGGAGAGCCATGAACTCTGTAGCTCTTGCAGAAGGCGGCTATTTCATCGTTATCCGTTGCGATCATTCCCCCGTCGCCGTATCCTCCGAGGTTCTTTGTCGGGAAGAAAGAGAAGGTCGAAATATCTCCAATCGATCCGGTCATTTTGATAGTTCCGTCACCGTATTTCCAGTTCGCTCCTATCGATTGGGCACAGTCTTCGATTATCTTTATGCCGTATTTCTCTTTAATCTCTTCGAGTCTTTCGAGGTCGATGGCCTGACCGAAGAGATGAACGGGTATGAAGGCCTTTATCTTTTCTCTTTCCGGGTGAGTTCTGAGTAGCTCTTCTACTCTGCCAAGATCGATGTTGTAAGTTACCGGATCGATATCCGCAAAGAGCGGAGTAGCTCCGTTTCTCGTTATGCAGCTCACGGTAGCGAAGAAGGTATAGGGAGTGGTGATCACGTAGTCTCCCGGGCCTATCCCCAGAGCGGCAACGGCTATTAGAAGGGCATCCGATCCGTTAGCGACACCGATAGCGTGTTTCACCTCTACCAGCTCGGCAATGTTCTTCTCGAGTTCTCTGACCGACTCTCCAAGGATCACTCTTCCGCTGCAGAGAGCCTCGTCTATCTTCTGGAGAACCTCTTCTCTGAAACCTCTGTACTGCCTCGTCAAATCGAATAATGGAATCTTCATAGAACCTCCTGAGTACCGTAGCGCGTTGTTGGTTGTACGTAGTACGAAGAACAGTTGATGCTTGTTCGTGAGGATCCAGTCGGTCGGTCTGCCGACAACCTACAACCAACAACCTACAACGTTTCCAAGTTTTCAAGTTCCACTTTTCCCGTTCGCGATATTGTGAATACCATTACGTTTTTCATTCCGCTCTCTCTGGCGTTTTTGACTATGTTGTCTGCGTGCCTGAAAGAGGCGACGATTACTGCCGTCTCTTCGCTGCATTCTACTTCTTCCGGAGAGAAGACATGAAGATCGTGAAAAGTACCGTTTTGCTTTGCGATCGAGTCGTCGATAAACCCGATGATCTTCATCCCCTCGGTTCTCAACACGTCTGCCAGGATACCACCGATTATGCCGGCACCGTAAAGATAGAAGCTCTGGTGCTCGCTCTCCTTTAGAGTGTCAAGGACCTCGCCGAATATCTCTCTAG
>CAYNGF010000234.1:0-3430 GCA_964396515.1 uncultured Paludibacter sp. | reverse complement strand
AAGAAATTTAATATGAATTTTATTTTATGAAACTATATTAAAAGCAACTGATTTAAATGTTTCAGAATCCGGTTTCCGGAGTTACTTCATAACCTTCATTTTGTAATAATTGTATTAAACCGTATTCTCCGGGCAGATGTAAAGCTCCCACAGCAATTAAGTACGATTGTGCAGGCAACATTTTTCGTAGTTTCTCTATCCATTTTTTATTTCGATTTTCGAGCAGAAGCTTCATAAATCGGGCATTTGCTTCCGTATTATCTTCCTCGAGGCTAATTTTCAGCATTTTATCATAATCTCCGGCAAGATAATATTCATTCAGTTGTTTGATCATTTCCACGCCTTTTTCTGTATCTTTCAACGTTTCGAGCAACATTTCGGTTTGTTCACGTAAGGAAATAGAGTTAAAAAGAATATTAATCTGTTCATCAATTGTTTCGAATCCTACGATTTTTTTCTTCAGCTTTTTTGCTTCGTCCTGAAAAATCTTATCCACTGCTTCTGGTTCTTTCTTTACATTAAAATATTTCATATAAAGCATTGTGGAATGTAAAGTGCTGATAAATGCAGGTTTCATTTTATCGAAAGGTTTTAAATTTAAACCGGTAGCGATTTTCATGGCACTGTCCGCAAACTGATATTGTTGAGGTGTCATCAAATCGTGTAAAGTGCTTTCCTTCATTGTGGCATCTTTCATTAGCTTCATTTGTTGGGTAAGCATATTTTGTATTACAAGTTCACCTGCTACTGCATCAACTTTTTTTACATAATCCAGTATATTATCAAAGTACGGTATTTCAGCTTTATCGATTAAGTGGTGTGTGCCAAACAGATACGATGGTTTTGATAGCCCGTTGCCTGAAATTTTCCATAATAATTGGGCATTAATTGGATTTAAAGCAAGAAATGTTAGAAGTAACAAAAGGTTTTTTTTCATTTTGTGAAGTTGATTTTTTATAACAATGAATTTTGTATGGTTTGGTAGGTTTCTTTCAAAAGTATATTTATGTCTGTATGGGAGGTAACGCTCATCGGATTATGAATGGTCATTTCAATTGTTCCGGGAGTTATCAAAAGGGTTTTACGTGTTATTCTTTCGAAACTTCCTTTCAAAGTGATAGGTAATACGGGTAGTGCTAATTCTTTTGCAAGTAAGAATGCACCTTTTTTAAATGTTCCCATCTCACCTGTTTTAGTGCGAGTACCTTCGGGGAAAATTACTACGGATACGCCGTTTTGAAGTTGTTTTGCTGCTTTTGATAAACTGTTCTTAGCTGAAAGCGGATTTTTCCGATCGATAAATATGTGTCCTGCTGCATTGCAAGCTTGGCCTACGAATGGTATTTTTCTGATTTCTGCTTTCATCATCCATTTAAAAATCATCGGTAGCCACCCATAAATTACAAATATATCGAAAATACTTTGATGGTTCATAACGATAACGTAAGAGTCATTGGGATTGAGTTTGTCAAGTCCGTTGATTTTTACTTTTACAAAACTTAGCATACAAATGAATTTTGCCCAGTACCGCGCCGGATAATACGAAGACTGACTGCTGGGCAACACTGGCGAAAGTATGATAGTAAGCAATGCGGTAATTATGGTTGCAACCAACATTACAGGTAAAGCAATCAGTAACTGATAGATTGTAAAAAGCGGATGAGGTCGGTTTTTCATATCAAAATCTGAAAACAACTTTTCTGGATGTAAGCATTTCTTTGTTTACAAAAATAGAAAGAATTTTTGTGGTTTCGATACCCTTGAATTGTTGTATGCAGGTTTTATTCCGATTTTTGCGTTAAAATAATTTATTGTGAAGGGAAATGGCGTGAAAAAAGCTGCTCAGATATATCAGGCAGCTTTGTGAAATTATTTAAAACAAATAATTGATTGATATTTTTGTGTAGTCGTAATCGTAATATCCTATATTCCAACGATGTCCCAGACCAGCCTGCCAATGTTTGCCAAACTGTAATCCTGTGTAAAGCTCACCGCCGATAAATGGTATCGAACCATAATTAAAACTCTCAAAACTATTCAGGTTGAAAAGCACACCTATTGTTGGACCGCCTTTAATAAACCATTGATTTTTTTTCCCGACAGGAAATTTTACACCTACCAGAAATGGAATTTCAATCGCGAGATTGTTTTCAATCTGTGTATTATTTCCATAATCAAATATGGTATTCAAATTTGAAAGATTTAACTGAGTACTCCAAAAGAGATGTTTTAAATCAGGTTTGGAAAATTCCCACATATAACCGGCATGAATTCCAAACGAATTACTGGTTATTCCTGCCGTAATACCTTTTGTAACTTCTGTTGGAACTGGAGCATCAGGTTCAGTATAAACGTTTTCTTCGGCTAAAGGAGGATTTTCTGTTGCAGGATCGTAAAATTCAATCACATAAGCCGATACAATGTAACGTACATCGGTAACAAAGAATGTTTGATTGTATTGATTTTCTACAGTTTCGTTAATTACAGCCCTTGATTTTCCGATAAGTCCGGCATTATTAAGCATATTCTCGCGGGCGCGGGCTACCAAACCCCGTTTGCTGTTTCCACCGCCAATGCCGAAATAATAACGCGCCGAAGCATCGCCTTCCACATATTTTATAATACGGTAGTTTTTTCCACTTAATACAATTTGTGTTTGATGTTGATTTTGGTTGCGTGTTAAACCATCGTGAACTTTACATGAAGTAGTTGCGAAAATAACAAACAGAAGAGCAAGAAAATGATAATTGAATTTCATATTATTTTTTTTTAGTTATAGATTGACGGCGCGAAGTTAATATTTTAAACAAATAAAATTGTATAAAATTGGAGTTTTATTTTAATAAAGTGTGTTAATGTTTAATTCCGTTGGATATTATTTTTTTGATGTGAAAAATTATTTCCTTTTCAGAATTATCCACAAAATAACCGGAGCGCCGAAAAGCGAACTAATGGTGTTGATAGGAAGTGTATATGTGGGAATTTGCGAAACGATATCGCAAATTAGTAAAAGTGAAGCGCCGGTAAGAAGTGTGGCCGGGAGTAAAATTTTATGGCTCGATGTTCGGAAAATTCCCCGTGCAATATGCGGCACAGCAACTCCCACAAATGCAATCGGGCCTGTAAATGCCGTGATGCCACCCGCAAGCAAGCCTGTGGCAATTACTATCCAAAATCGTGTTCGTATAACAGAAACTCCCAAACCTTGCGCATAATTTTCGCCAAGCAGCAGTGCATCAAGGTTTTTCTGCAGATAAAACGCTATAGCTATGCCGACAACAGAAACCGGTATTAAAGCTTGCATATATGTCCAAGTTACAGAACTTAAACTTCCAAAAGTCCACATTACAAACAACTTCACAGCATCTGGGTTGCTGAAATTTTGCAAAATACTTACTACAGAACCGGCTATGGTACCAAACATTATTCC
>CAYNGF010000233.1:0-3501 GCA_964396515.1 uncultured Paludibacter sp. | reverse complement strand
CAATCAATACAAACGATCAGTTCAAGGTATTGAATGTAGCGGGAATATATCCTAATGGTAGAATTAATTACTATGCTATAAATCTTGCTGACTAACAGTATTTGATAATATAGAACATAATATCGGGCTGCTTTTCCAATCGGAATTGCAGCTTGATTTTTTAAACGCTTATAATTGCTGAAATTTTATAAACAAATAAAACATTTTGATTTCAATAACGTTACATTTTTTGCAAGGTATTGGTTAAAGTTCTTTTCTAATTCCACTCCATATGAAAAAAATAAATGGTAATTATTTGACTGTGATAATTTTGTTTCTGTTAATTCCTGATTTATATGCACAGGTTAAATTTAAAGCTCCCGGAGTGAATTGGGGAAAATCCTATTCTTTTGATCGTTATAATTCTTTTGAAGTATTGTTTTACAGAAAAACATCGGAACTTGTAAAAAAAATTGAATATAAAACCTGGTATCAAACAAACGGGAAGGATTTTTCGGTTCAACTTTTGGATATGTCCGGAAATTACGAACTGGAAACAGTTTTTGATCTTCAAAACGAAGTTGCAATCCAAATTTGGAAAACCGGAGCAAAACCCTATTACAATGCAGGAGGTTTTAAATATCCCACTGAAAATGAAATAAAACAACTTCAACTTGTGCCAACGGACGAATCAAAAAAGATTTTGGGTTACAATTGTAAAAAATATACTTATCAGTATAAAAAAATCTTTGGCGAAGTGTGGATTACAACAGAAATACAACTATCAAACGATGTAGGAATCTTCAGAGCTGCCAAAATGACAGCATTGCATAACACATTATCAGTAGGTGGTTTTGTTATGGAAATGACAACTGAAGATAATAAAGGAGGTAAGACTGTAATGACAACAAAAGCATTGCAGGAAGTTGAAAAAAGAGTTGTAAATTTTGAGGGAGTGGATATGAATACTGCAATTAACAAAGTGAATTATTATACATTTTAAAGTGTTTTAAAGCTAAATATTTAACAGTATTTCTGTAAAATTGATTTTTTCATTTCAAATAAAAGAACTAATTTTGCAAGCTAATTTTCTATATAGAAATGAGACAATTAAAAATCACCAAATCCATTACTAACAGGGAGAGCGCTTCCCTCGACAAGTACTTACAGGAGATCGGTAGAGAAGATCTTATCACAGTTGAAGAAGAAGTAGAGTTGGCTCAGCGCATTCGCAATGGCGATCGTGCCGCACTCGAAAAACTAACCCGCGCTAATCTGCGTTTCGTTGTTTCTGTAGCAAAACAGTACCAAAATCAGGGATTGAGTTTACCCGACCTGATTAATGAAGGAAATCTTGGCTTGATTAAAGCTGCTGAGAAATTTGATGAAACACGCGGATTTAAATTTATCAGTTATGCAGTGTGGTGGATTCGTCAATCCATTTTGCAGGCATTGGCCGAACAATCACGTATTGTAAGGTTACCTCTCAACCAGGTAGGTTCGCTCAACAAAATTAACAAGGCGTTTTCGAAATTCGAACAGGAAAACGAACGTCGTCCATCGCCCGAAGAACTTGCTGAGCAACTCGACATTCCGGTTGACAAAATTACCGACACCATGAAAGTTTCAGGCCGACATATTTCGGTAGATGCTCCTTTTGTGGAAGGTGAGGATAACAGCCTACTCGATGTAATGATTAACGACGATTCGCCCAATGCCGACAGAGTGTTAATAAACGAATCGCTTACCAAAGAAATTGAGAGGGTGTTAGCACACACTTTATCGGATCGTGAGCGCGACATTGTAAAAAAATTCTTTGGAATCGGTGTGCCTGAAATGACACTTGAAGAAATAGGGGACGAATTTGGCCTTACACGTGAACGTGTTCGACAAATTAAGGAAAAAGCAATTCGGAAATTGCGTCCGGCTTCGAAAAGTAAATTATTGAAAAGTTTTCTTGGATAAAAAAGAATTAAAAAAAGCGGTGTAATTCACCGCTTTTTTAATTTGTAAGGTTTGTTTCTATTTTTTTGCTGAAATAGCTTCTACAATTTTAGCTTCAAGTTCTGCAGCCAATTCAGGATTATCTTTAATTACTTGTTTCGAAGCATCGCGGCCTTGTGCGAGTTTAGTATCACCATAACTAAACCATGAGCCGCTTTTTTTGATTATTCCATATTCAACACCCAAATCAAGAATTTCACCCGTTTTCGAAATTCCTTCGCCAAACATAATGTCGAATTCTGCTTTACGGAACGGTGGTGCAACCTTATTTTTCACCACTTTTACGCGGGTTTGGTTACCAATGGCATCTTCACCATCTTTCAGTTGTCCGATTTTGCGAATGTCGAGGCGTACTGATGCATAAAATTTCAACGCGTTACCTCCGGTAGTAGTTTCGGGATTGCCAAACATAACTCCGATTTTTTCGCGTAACTGATTGATAAATATACATGTAGTATTTGTTTTGTTGATATTGGCTGTGAGTTTTCGTAAAGCCTGCGACATAAGACGCGCCTGCAAGCCCATTTTTGAATCGCCCATATCACCTTCGAGTTCGGCTTTGGGAGTGAGTGCGGCTACAGAGTCGATAACTACGATATCCACAGCCGATGAACGAATCAACTGATCGGCAATCTCCAGTGCTTGTTCGCCATTATCTGGTTGCGAAATAAGTAACTCGTCAGTATTTACGCCAAGTTTTTCAGCATAGAAACGGTCGAATGCGTGTTCGGCATCAATAATAGCGGCTATTCCGCCTGCTTTTTGGGCTTCGGCAATAGCGTGAATTGCCAAAGTGGTTTTACCCGACGATTCCGGTCCGTAAATTTCAATCACTCTGCCACGCGGATAACCACCAACTCCCAATGCTACATTTAGTCCTATCGATCCGGTTGAAATAACAGGAACATCTTCTACTTTGTTATCACCCATCTTCATGATGGTGCCTTTGCCATGGTCTTTTTCTATTTTATCCATTGCCAACTGCAATGCTTTCAGTTTTTCCAACGAAGGTTTCTTAGCTTCTTCTGCTTGCTTTTCTGCCATATATTTTGAATTTTGTAGTTAAATTTTTACAGAATTTATTTTTTATAATTATTGTTATTTGCAAAGATAAAAAATTAAATGATGCATTTTTAATTGATTCATAAATATTTTTTTCATAATTCAGGAATAAAATATTTATGCAAGTAAAAAGCCAAAATCAAGTACCAAAAACTAATAAACAAAATCAAAAATAAAGAATCAAATTAAAAATATCTGTTTTCTTAACTTCTCTAACTTCTCTAACTTCTCAAACTTCTTTAATCTTTTGAACTCCTAAAACTCCTAAAACTTCTGAAACCTCTGAAACTTTCAAATTTTTCAAACTAATCACGCATCCACCATTCACTTAACTTATTATTTCAAGTTTTGCAAATTTCATCAGTAAAGTTTTTTTTCCTTTTGCTCCGAAATCAATTTCTGCTTTTTCATTGTTTCCTTCCGAGTAAATATCAAGTATTTTTCCGATACCGAAAA
>CAYNGF010000232.1:0-3537 GCA_964396515.1 uncultured Paludibacter sp. | reverse complement strand
TTTTATTTTCTTTTTCTGCTTTTGCCGCTGATAAAAAAAGTAAAGTGAAAATACCAAAAAATGCTCCCGTATTTTCAAAATTTGTTTATCAGGGCGATGATGAAGTTTTCAGAAACAATCCTTTGAAAGCGGACGAGTTTTACAATCCAATATTACAGGGTTGTTTCCCTGATCCAAGTATTACCCGCAAAGGCGACGATTATTTTTTGGTGTGTTCATCGTTTGCCATGTTTCCGGGTGTACCCATTTTTCACTCGAAAGATTTGGTAAATTGGATTCAAATCGGGCACGTGCTCGAACGCAAATCGCAACTGAAAGTTTTTGATACGGGAATAAGTGCCGGTGTTTATGCACCAACCATTCGATACAATAAAAGTAACGATACTTTTTACATGATTACCACCCAGTTTGCCGGCGGTTTTGGAAATATCATCGTAAAAACTAAAGACCCGTTTGCCGGATGGAGTGACCCAATTAAACTCAATTTTGATGGAATTGATCCTTCAATTTTCTTCGACGAAGATGGAAAAGCGTATGTGGTTCACAACGATGCGCCTGATAAAGGTAAAGAACTTTATAATGGACACAGAGTGATTAAAGTATGGGAATACGATGTGGAAAAGGATCAGGTAATTGCAGGCACTGACAAAATTATTGTTGATGGTGGTGTGGATATTACCAAAAAACCAATTTGGATAGAAGCGCCACATATTTATAAACGGTACGGAAAGTATTATCTAATGTGTGCCGAAGGTGGTACAGGCGGTTGGCACAGCGAGGTTATTTTTATTAGTGATAATCCCAAAGGACCTTATAAACCCGCTCCAAGCAATCCGATTTTATCACAACGTTATTTGAACCCTACTCGTGCCAATAAAGTTGATTGGGCGGGACATGCCGATTTGGTAGAAACCAACGATGGCAAATTTTATGGGGTTTTTCTTGCCGTACGTCCGAACGAAAAAAGCAGGGTCAACACCGGTCGCGAAACATTTATTTTGCCTGTTGACTGGAGTGGAACTTTTCCGGTTTTCGAAAACGGTTTAGTGCCTATGGAACCAAAACTTAAAATGCCCAAAGGAGTTGAAAACAAGACAGGAAAAGATGGTTTTATCGCGAGTGGAAATTTCACTTTTACTGACGATTTTATGTCTCCGAAATTAGATTACAGATGGATTGGTCTGAGAGGTCCACGCGAAGATTTTATCATTTCTTCAAAAAATGGACTAATTATTAATCCGTTTGCTATCAATATAAAAGAAGTTAAGCCTACTTCTACGCTATTTTATCGTCAGCAACATTTAAATTTCATTGCTACTGCTACCATTTCTTATCAGCCTCAAACGGCAAAAGATTTGGCCGGAATTACCTGTTTGCAGAACGAAAGATTTAACTACGTTTTCGGTATTACCAAAAAGGATAACGGTTTTTATTTATTACTCGAAAGAACAGCTAAAGCAAAATCCAGCATCGTAGCAAGTACCAAAATCGATTTGAAAAATCCGATTCAACTACGAGTAAAAGCTGTAGGCGATAATTACGAATTCAGCTATTCAATAAATGGAACAGATTTTACCAATGTGGGTGGAACAGTTTCGGGAGATATTTTGTCGACCGATGTTGCCGGTGGTTTTACAGGTGCAATGATTGGGTTGTATGCTACATCGGCAAATGATGCTCTCTCTTTTTAATCCTTTCAGGTTGTTATCATTTTTTGTATTAATGTGTTGAGATGATTGGTAATTGTATGATTTAACAATAAAAACTATAAAATTCAATTTTGAAAAACAAATGAATGATTTCAATGAATAGAAAAATTAAAATTCTGAATATTAAATGTTTATTCATATTGCTCTGTTTGATTGGAACTTGTAATTTATCAGCCCAAACAGTTTGGCTTGATGAATTGGATTTAAGTGCCGCTACACAAGGTTACGGTATCCCGATGAAAAATAAATCAATTGATGGAAATCCACTTACAATAGCGGGTAAAACTTTCGAACGGGGTTTTGGCAGTCATTCCGAAAGTTCATTAACGATATTGATTGAAGGAAAAGCAACGCTGTTTTCCGCTTGTGTTGGAATTGACGATGAGGTAAAAGGTCATAATCCGGCAGCAGAATTTGTTGTATATGGCGATAATCAAAAATTATGGTCGAGTGGGGAAATGTATTTAGGCGATGCAGCCAAATGTTGCAATGTTAAACTTGATGGCATTAAAAAACTCGAATTGGTTGTTACTGATGGCGGAAACGGAAACTATTACGACCATGTTAATTGGGTGGACGCAAAATTTGAAACCAACGGTGTAACTACTTTTAAAACTTTTAATCCTGTGTCAAACGAACTTTATATCCTAACACCAAAACCTACGGCTGAACCTAAAATCACCGGAGCTAAGGTTTTTGGTGTTCGTCCAGGTTCGCCTTTTCAACATTTGGTAACAGCTACTGGCGAAAGACCAATGGTATTCTCGGCGAAATATTTACCTAAAGGATTGAAAATAAATGCTCAAACCGGTCTCATTACAGGTAAACTTTCAAAAGAGGATACCTATATTGTTACACTTAAAGCTAAAAATTCAAAAGGAAAGACTGAAAGAAAGTTCCGCATCGAATGTGGAAATCAAATTGCACTTACTCCGCCAATGGGGTGGAACAGCTGGAATTGTTTTGCCCACGAAGTTTCAGCTGATAAAATAAAACGTGCTGCCGATGCCATTGTGAAAAGCGGACTCATAAACCATGGCTGGACCTACATAAACATTGACGATTTTTGGGAAAATCACCGCGATTCCAAAGACTCGACCTTGCGTGGTAAGTTTCGCGATGAATATGGTTACATTATTCCCAACGCTCGCTTTGGTAATATGAAAAATCTTGCTGATTATGTTCATGGTCTGGGTTTGAAAATTGGACTTTATTCCTCTCCCGGTCCATGGACTTGTGGTGGTTGTGCCGGAAGTTATGGTTATGAAAAACAAGATGCTGAAAGTTATGCCAAGTGGGGTTTCGATTACTTGAAATACGATTGGTGCAGTTATGGCAATGTTATCAATGGTTTACCTGAGAATGATCCGTTGAAAGTATCATCTTTATCCTACAATGGTGGAAATATATTGGAAACAACCATCAAGCCGTTTCAAGAGATGGGAGAATTGTTACGTCAGCAACCTCGTGACATTGTTTTCAGTATATGCCAATACGGAATGTCCGATGTTTGGAAATGGGGTGGTTCAGTAGGTGGAAATTCGTGGCGTACTACCAACGATATTACCGATACTTGGGCAAGTGTTAAAGGTATAGCACTCGAACAGGATAAATCGGCACCTTATGCAAAACCAGGAAACTGGAACGACCCCGATATGCTTGTGGTAGGACAGGTAGGTTGGGGAAATACACACTCAACAAAATTAAAACCCGATGAACAATATCTGCATATAAGTCTTTGGAGTCTTTTTGCAGCACCACTTCTTATCGGTTGCGACATGGAAAAACTCGATGATTTTACATTGAATTTACTCACCAACGATGAAGT
>CAYNGF010000231.1:0-3542 GCA_964396515.1 uncultured Paludibacter sp. | reverse complement strand
TGGGTGACTATTTCGGACATTGGGTAAAAATTGGCGAAACTGCTCCTGACAAAAGTAAATTACCATTGATTTTCAACGTAAACTGGTTCCGCAAATCACCTGAAGGAAAATGGTTATGGCCGGGTTACGGCGACAATATCCGCGTTTTAGGATGGATTCTCGATCGCGTTATGGGTAATGTTGATGCTGTAGAAACTCCCATTGGTTATGTTCCAAAGAAAGAAGATATCAATATTGATGGTCTGAAAGGACAAGCTGAATTAATGGATGCACTGCTCGAAGTTGACAAAAATCTTTGGTTGGACGAATGTGAACTGATTGCAGAACACCAGGCACAGTTTGGCGATTCATTACCAAAAGAAATGAAAGAACAATTTGAAAATTTGAAAGCAAGACTTGCATAAACTTCAAATTTATGATAATAAAAAACCGGAATCTGGTATCAGATTCCGGTTTTTTTTGCATATAACTGAAAGAGTTTTTTATTTACTGAACTCCTTTGGTTGTCATTTCTATCTTTTTAATCGTTCCATCAGCATTATAATACATTTTGTCGATACAAACTGAGCGACTGTAACTACCTCCATCAGTATTGATCCCCCCATTGTGATACAAAAAATACCACTGACCTTTAAATTCGATGATTCCCTGGTGATTGGTATTGCTGTTTCCTGCAATTTCGTTCAGAATCCCTTTATATTCCCACGGTCCCTGAATGTTATCAGCCATAGCATATGCAATTTTCTCCGGAAATTCACTTGCATAGGTCAGATAATATTTACCATTGTATTTATGTACCCAAGGTGCTTCGGTGAAATTGAAACCTTCGAAATCGACTTTTTGGATTTTTCCATCAATTTCAATCATGTTATCTTTGAGTTTTGCAAAATAACATTCGCGGTTTCCCCAGAAAATCCAAGGTGTACCATCGTCGTCGGTAAAAATAGCAGGGTCGATGCATGCCCAGGAGTGCGAAGAATCGTAACAATCTTTATTGGTCAGCAGCGGTTTTCCCAGTGCATCTTTATAAGGCCCTTGCGGACGGTCGGCTACAGCCACACCTATCCCTGTCCAGTTGGTGCTGATATACCAGTAATATTTTCCGTTTCGCTCAGCTACATGACCGGCAAAAGCATCACCACTTTTAGCCCAAGTGAAATCAGTAATTTTGAGTGGTACAGGATGTTCGGTGAAGTTTTTCATGTCGGTAGTTGAAAATACCAACCAGTCTTTCATTTTGTAATTCCGCTGATTGCCTGCAAAATCGTGTCCGGTAAACAGCCAAAGTGTATCTCCTTTTACTATCGCAGCAGGATCGGCAGTAAATTTGTGCTTAATAATCGGATTGCCTTTTGCTTCAAAACGATGTAAATCCGCATCGCTTGTAGGTTGCAAAAGCGTTTCAGGTACTCCTCCCCAGCGAGCTTGCAGTCTTCGGGCTTCTTCGCGTGTAATGCTAATAACGCTTCCATGGCGAGGCATAAAGTTTTTTGTAAAAGATTCCGGTTCTGCAGTAAAATTATATAAATCTTTCGATCGCTGAAACTCAAACCGTTTGTCCTTATATAAATCGTACATCAAGAAGTATTCGTCGGAATTATTTAGTTTAAAAACGCTTGAACCTTCCACTGCAACTCCTTTGGCTGCATAAGCATCAAGATATTTAAAATCTTCTATCCAAGGTCCTTGCAACGATTTGCTTACTGCCTTTTGAATACCGTTTTTTATTTCTTTTCCGTTCGCATCTTTTGTATTTCCTTTATAAAAGAAATGATAAAGCCCATCTTTATAGATAATATCACCATCTATTGCGCCATATTTTGCACTAAACATTAATTTTGGTTCTTTCTCGAAACCGCTGAAGTCCTTATTGGCATAAGCGCAGTAAAAATCGAGTTTTTCGTTGTAATAAAAACGTACAGTAAAATATACCAGATATTTTTTAGCTTTTGGGTCGAAAATAGTTTGCGGTGCCCAAACCCATTTAACTTTTGCAAATTTTTTTGGATACAGTTTTTCAAGGTCAATAATACTATGTTTCCAATCGAGCAGATTATCGGATTTTAACATTACAATTCCCGGATTATGATCCCAACCATTGCGATGGGTAAACATATCGGTAGCTACCATATAAAAGCTTTTTCCATCTTCACCACGTAAAATATGCGGATCGCGTACACCGCCGGTTTGCGAAATAACTTCAGACCGAAGTACAGGCTGATTATGATTCAAGGCAAACCAATTTATCGCATTTTCACTTACTGCAAAACGGATCTGCTCAGTTTCGCGACCTTTTCCGCTGCCTTCAAAATAAGCAAATAAATAACCTTCGAACTTTTGTTTTTCAGCATTTATTTGAGCTGATAGTAAACTGACTGCACTAAAAAAAAATGTTGAAATAAGAATAATTTGTTTCATAAAAATTATTTTACCACAACTTTGTGATTGTAGCTGTTTTTATTGTTATAAATATTGATGATATAAACTCCATTCGGAAGTGAAATTGTCATTTCATCGTTTTCAGGTTTTTGTTGTAAAACACAAATTCCTGTTGTAGTGTAAATTTGTACATTAGAATTATAGGGAAGATATTTAATATGTAACTGATTATCTGAGCTGTAAATTAAAATATTATCAGCAAAATCAGGTTCTGTACTATTCACTACATTCTGATAACCCAACAAATTAGTGTTGTTGAATTTCACCTGGTAAGGCCATTGTTCGTCGTTGGTATCATCATCGTCCCATGCATGTCGCCAATGAGTAGTTGGAGCGCCCGAAACTACCAGCCAGAGTTGTTTGCAATTATCAGGAACATTAAAATGAACTGTATCTTTGGGTGTGGCATAAGAAGCAGCTCTCATATCGCCGTAAACGCGTGTGTTGTTGTTAAGCAAGGCAACAAATCCATAACGCCATCCGCCTGCAGTCATGTAATTTTTACGGAAGCCATCAGCGCCAATTTTCCCTTCAAAGTAAGCTGAAACTGTAGTCGCCTTCGTTGGAGCGTTTAACTTAATTACGTTATAACCATAATTTTCAGGGCAATGTGCGGCATCGACTATCCAATAATTATCTCCGGCATTGTTCATTTTTGTTTGCGGTCGCGAGCTTATTTTTGAAGTTCCAGATGAAATTAAAGCAGGAATATCCCAAGTGGTAAATCTGGCAGCATGTTCGTACATTTCATCGTTGAATTGCGATTGGGTAATTTTAGTAATGCGCTTGTAAGTTTCTACCGGGTCTTCCGGCTTAACAGATTGATTCCACAGGCGACCTATTATATCCATTCCATGTTTGTAAGTCCAGAAATCCTGAATGAAATAATTATCGTAACGTGGCGCTTCGTGTAAAATATGCTTGTGAGCCGTGTTCAGATAATTGGTAAACCTACTATCGGTAAACTGTAATGAGGGATAAACCTTGAAGGCCTGCCATTGTGCACATTGTTCCCACCATCCGTTTCCACCTGATGCATCGGCTCCAAAACCGTACATCCATCCATTCTGATTATTGTTATCGCAATGTGTTTGATATTGAAA
>CAYNGF010000230.1:0-3553 GCA_964396515.1 uncultured Paludibacter sp. | reverse complement strand
AAAGTGGAACAAGAAGTTAGAGATCAGCTTTTAAAAGCTATCAGGCTCTATGGGCGGAGTATTCTTGAGAATCCACTGAGACTCAGGAATCTTTTAAAAGATTTCTGCTATAACAAATTCAAGAAAGAGATTTATAGTATATTTATCGCTCTGGAAGCCGGTTCATATTTCAGGTTAGCAGAATCTAATGCAAGCGGTTCGGAAAGCGTAGTCATAAAAGAATTGATAGATATTCTTCAGGAAGATTACGCTCTTGAAGAAAAGCTTGCCTTATGGAGCATAGAAAGTATATGTATTGTTATGGGTATAGATTATTCCCTTGATATTGATTCCGAATCTGATTCTAAAGTAGAATTACAGTATGAAATTCCAGTAGAAAGTTCAAATGAAGAAACAGTCATACAGAGTGAGTTCAAGAAACTTGATGCACTTACCGAAGGACTACAGGAAGGGGATAAAGCAAAAGTAATAATAAATCAAAAAATTACAAAGCATCCTTTTAAAATAAAGAAGCACAAATATAAAGGATCTCTTATTTTCGTTCTTTCAATTATAACGATATTCTTGATAGTTATTGTAAATCCAAATTTTATCAACAAAAAAACACCTCAGCAGAATAACACGGTTTCAACCTCTGTAGATAAACCATCAAAATTAGCTCCGCAAATGATTCTTGTTGAAAAGGGAAGTTTCATGATGGGAGGAAGTGGATCCGATAGCGAAAAGCCTTCTCACAAGGTTATTTTTACATATGACTTCTATATAGGAAAATACGAGATTACCTTTGAAGAATACGATAGATTCTGTGCAGATAAAGGAAGAAAAGAACCTAACGATCAGGGTTGGGGGAGGGAAAAAATGCCTGTAATATATGTAAATTGGTTTGATGCAATTGCTTATTGCAATTGGATGAGTGAAGAAGAAGGATTGCCGAAAGCATATGATTCAAAGGGAGCTCTTCTGGATAGAAATGGAAAGATAACTCTAGATCCATCTGAAGTGATAGGTTATAGACTCCCAACAGAAGCCGAATGGGAGTTTGCGGCGCGCGGTGGGAATGAAAGTAAGAATTTCATATACTCTGGATCAAACGATCTGGATTCGGTGGGTTGGTACAATTCAAACGCGAGATGGAAGACTGAGGAAACTGGTAAAAAAACAGCAAATGAACTAAAAATACATGATATGTCTGGCAACGTTTGGGAATGGTGTACTGACTACTATTCAAAATACTCAAGTACCGCGGCTACAAATCCGTATATTGCGAACGGTTCACAACGCGTGGTAAGAGGAGGAAGCTGGTATAACAAGGCAGATGATTCTCGGGTTTCTTCAAGAGGAAGCTACTCGCCTGAAACTACATTTTTTAGTTATATAGGGTTTCGGATTTGCAGAACGTCCTTCTAGCTAAAAGGTATATCTTTCCGTTTAAAAAAGGGGAATCTATAGATGACAAATCTTGTTAGAGAGCAACTGATCAGAATAGTCGAAAAGCATGGAAAAGATATACTAGGAGAGCCGAAAAGAGTAGAAGGTCTCTTGAAAGACTTCTGCCCTGAAGAACCGAGGGGAATGATATTCGCAATCACACAGTCTCTAAGGGAAGGAATAGCCAGAGAGCTTATAGATTCAAGTAAGAGAAAAACAGTAAGAATAGAGATGAGCAGGCTCACAAAGAAGATACAGGACAACCTTGGATTGAAAGAAGATATATCTATATGGGCAGTGGAAAGCATTGCTATGGCTCTGGGGATAATAAGCGAAAAGAAAGCTATAGAAGTGTCCAAAGAGGTTACAGTTAAAGTTGAACAAAAACCAGTAGAGATACAAAGAGAGGTAACTTATTTTCAAAGTATCGAGCAAAGAGAAATAAGAACATCAAACGGAGACGAGCTGGTCTATGTAGAAGGTGGAAGTTTCATTATGGGAGACACGTGGGGAGATGGAGCCAGTGACGAGAAACCGACCCATAGAGTAGAACTCACATATGACTTCTATGTTGGAAAGTATCCAGTGACATTTGAGGAATATGACAGGTACTGTGAAGAGAGTAGCGAAAAGAAGCCAGATGATTGGAGTTGGGGAAGGGGAAGAAGACCTGTAATAAACGTCAGCTGGTTTGATGCAATAAAATACTGCAACTGGCTGAGTGAGAAGGAGAAGCTGCCCAAAGCGTATGACAGCAACGGGAACCTGCTGAACAAATATGGAAGGATAACGACCGACATAACGAAGGCACTCGGATACAGGCTGCCAACAGAGGCAGAATGGGAATATGCGGCCAGAGGTGGAAACAAGAGTATGGGTTACAAGTATTCCGGGAGCGATACCGTCGGAGACGTTGCCTGGTACGGATTAAACTCGAGAGGCCAGACACGGGATGTTGGAGGGAAGGGACCTAACGAGCTAGGCATATATGATATGAGTGGCAACTTATGGGAGTGGTGTAGCAACCGGTATGGAAGTTACTCCAGTTCTGCACAGATAAATCCGTACGACAACAGTGGTTCCGACCGGGTGGATCGAGGTGGCAGTTGGTACAACGCTTCAATGAACGTACGTGTAGCGAATCGCGACAATTTTTCGCCTGCTGGTGCAGGCAATTACCTAGGTTTTCGTATTTGCAGGACGGTGCCCTGATTTACACTCTAGCATTCTTACTTTTTTACCCTGTGCTGAGTCTTCGAGCGCCGGGCACGGAGTAGCCCGCAAGTGCGAGAAGACTCATAAGTAGCAATGATTTGGCTCATACAACCTTCATTTGAAAGGTGAACATGATGGATCAAGTTAGAGAGCAACTGATCAGAATAGTCGAAAAGCATGGAAAAGATATACTAAGAGAGCCGAAAAGAGTAGAAGGTCTCTTGAAAGACTTCTGCCCTGAAGAACCGAGGGGAATGATATTCGCAATCACACAGTCTCTAAAGGAAGGAATAGCCAGAGAGCTTATAGATTCAAGTAAGAGAAAAACAGTAAGAATAGAGATGAGCAGGCTCACAAAGAAGATACAGGACAACCTTGGATTGAAAGAAGATATATCTATATGGGCAGTGGAGACTATTGCTTTAGCCCTGGGGATAACAATTAAAGATAAGTCCATTGATACTGTAGAAAAAGCAGAAGGCAAAGCTCCAGAAACGAAACCATTGGATTTAAGTAAAGTACAGGTCACGAGAAAAGAAGAGATAGAAGATGAAAAGAAAGAATCTGTCTATTCCACTCCAACAAGCACAAGAAAGGCAGGCAAGAAAAGAAGAATCGGAATACGGATGTTTGTTATATTTGTTTTAATAGCCATTATCCTTTTCTTTATTTTGATCTCTAGAAACAACTCTCCAGTGATACCAACAGTTACGAGAGCGAATGGACCATCCGGACCAATATCCCAGAGCAGCAGTACCTTCAGCTGGAACGGTAGTGATCCGGATGGAACCATCACTAAGTACGAATACAGAAAAGACAAAGGCAGCTGGACAAGCAATGGCACCAGCAAGAGCTATACATGGAGCGGTTATTCTGAAGGCTCTCACACATTCGAAGTCAGGGCTCAGGA
>CAYNGF010000229.1:0-3578 GCA_964396515.1 uncultured Paludibacter sp. | reverse complement strand
AGCCACTGGTTCTGCCGAAAAAATACGCAGGATTCGTTTTGTTCGTTTGCACAACGCCTGTCGTGACCGGAAAAACGAGACGGGCGCGGGTGTTGCGCAAGCAAGACCCGTGATCCGGCCGATTTTTCCGTGTCGACGCGATTGTTAAGCGGATGATTTAGTTTTGAATTTTGGCCATTGGGAGTGACCTTTTTAGAATTGTTTGACTCATATTTGAGAATAGTGCGGACACTCATAAATAGCTATTGGTGCTCATAACGAATGTTATTGTATTTATTGTGAATATTTTTGATTTTATGGTTAATTCACCTGCTAAAAATAATTCCAGTAAAAGTTTGGTGGGCAATCTTCTTCTTTACTCTGTGAAACATATGTCCTTTTATTTCTTTTAAAGCTTTGTTTGAGTGTTTCTCTAAAATTTCTTATCAATGATTTTATTGCTCCGTTATCAGCAATGCAAACCAACGAAGTAGGTTGCTAACTTCTAATGCCGCAAAGTGGGCAATAATTGCCAGAAGTTTCGATGTATTTACCACAGTTGGTACAAAGTCGCTTCTGTTTATCGCGGCCAACGACCATATATATAATTGCCGCAGGGATTACAATTATAGCCCATGTGAAGAAATTTACGATTAATACACTGAAAAAGCCAATTGGACTCAAAGTGTTGGGTGAATGTCCCATTAAAGTCCAGACACACCAAACAAAAGAAATAACAGTCCATGTAATAATGACCCACCTGAGTAGGGTTTTCATACAATTTCGGTCTTCCTTTCTCATTGCCTCGAGAGATAAAAGTCGCTTAAACGATAGGTTGGCTTGGTTGGTTAAGTATTGTCATTTATGAGTGATTCTTTCAGCAACACTACTTTTTGAACCTAACCCTTGTTACATCAAAGTAACTGATGTTCAAAAGATCGTTTCCTTTTTTGACTGTCCCCGACAAAATGACGCGTTGCCCTTTGAGCTTTACAACATTTTTTACAAAGTCCTCGTCACCCTTGCTGATTTTTACAGAAAAGGCCATAGGGTTTTTCATATCAAACATCTTGTTTCCATCGCCCACCATGATATTGTAACCATCAGATTCTTCATGAATGTCATGAATATAGAAAAAACAATTTAGTGTTTGTCCCAAAAACGATGAAGGCATGCTCCATAGAAGGTCTAAATCAGCCAGGACAAAATCATTGTTTTGAGAAATTTGTTGTTGAGGCTCACTAATTTTCTTGGTTGGCAATGAAGCTATTTGTTCCTTTTTTTCTGGCTTCAGTCTTTTCTGCGGCGGTGTATTTTTAACGAAATCTCTTTTAATCCATTCTTTATCACCTATACGGCACCAGCCTTCGCGTTCTTCGTAAATTTTTACCACGTCACCATTTTGAAGTTGATGAAGCACTTTGAATTTTTTGTAATTTTCACCGTAACCCTCCCTGACATTTACATTTGTACCCCAAACAAAACCAGTGCTCTCAAATTCTTTTCGCGGCAAAATCCGTAGTTTTTCAGACCCACCATGATATTTGCTACGAATAAACGCCCATTTATCTGTAAGTCTGTCTAAATTATATGACCATTCATCGTCACACTCAAAATTAGTTTCACCTTCTACACATGCAAGCGAAGTGTCCAATTTTGTGAATTTTCCTTCCACATTCCCAAAGCTAGCAGTTTCGTAATATGCTATCGTGCATTTAAGAATTTCACCGTTATCTCCACTAAGATACATTAAAAATGGGCACCCACTTTTTAATATTTCTTGAGTTGTTTCTAGGTAATTGACAAATTTAAAAGGCTCCAACCTGGCTCTGGTAGCGTCAAGCCAATATAATACGAACTGGGTGCCATCTTTCAATTGAATGAAAACATCCTTTTTGCCGTCTTCGTTAAAATCAGTACAAACAATTGCATAATCCTCTGTTTCAGAAGCAATGGCTTTGGCTATTCTGTCCCGAATGGGCAAGCTATCAACTAAAAATTCTTTACTCTCTTTGTCAATATGAACTTCATTTACAACATCTCTAGAAATAACGGGCAAGGTCAAACCAAGAGAAGCTACTTGTAAGGCAATAATGTCTGGAATCTCCGCATGAACCAAATTTTGTTGGCCAATTGAGGCTTGGAATTCACTCGCATTAGTTAATGTTGAGGAAGAATCTTGGGCAGTTGAAAGCTTTGGCAAACTGGCAATTTCAGGTGTTTCCTCTGTCAACAATATTGGTTGCGAGCTATTCTCAAATGCATGGGTTTTATTTGCGGCTGTTGATGAAGCTAACTTCTCGCGTAAGATTTTCGCCTGTAATGCCCCCTCTATAATTTCATTTGCGTTTTTGTTATGCAACAAACCCTTTATTGCCAAGCTTGAGCTTGTGTTTTCATTTTCAAACAATTTCATGTATTCAGTCCCTGTAAGCTCTGTCAGGGCTTTTTCAAATGCAACTTTATCATCATTTCCCAAATTTTCTTTGATTTTATCTATAGACGTTTGCATCGCTTCTGGTGAAGTCATGTCTATTTTGGGGCTCACACAACCTACCAGGCAACACAAACAGACCCAAGCAAAAATAAATACTTTTTTCATTAGTTCCCCTTTAGGCCTGCATGTTTCTTAGCTGACCTGCACTTTAAAACTAGGTGATTTTTGTTGAGAGTATTACCACAGATTGATTGTCCTCGGCAAAAAACAACATTTTGGCAACTGATCTCTACACGTAGAGTTAAGAAAGTTGCCTATTAGAGAGTCTTGTTAGGGATTCCCTCGATTGCAACAGATACTTCATGAATGACTTCAGCGCAGAGCTTTACAAATTCGTCATCGACTTCGATCAAGGTTAATGCTTCCGATGTATTGCCCTCACAAAATAGGGCCTCGCTCGGAAGCTTCACTTTGAATGGCAATAAGCTGGCTATTTTAACCAAAGCATTATAGCTCGGGCCTTTTCCGTGCTTTAGAACATTAATAGCCATTTTCAAATTACAAAATCGGTTTTTAGTTGCCTCATCACCTACTGACTTTAGCAACTCCTCCGCCTTCTGAAAACCGTTTGGACATTGTAGCTCTTCCTGAAGAACGGCATCGAACATTGAAAACATTCCAACAGCTGATATTACTCTTTGAAGCTCTATCATCTGGAGCGCTTTTATCAAAGGCGTGTCAGCATTGTTTTGTAATTTATCTATCAAACTTTGTTGTGCCGATCTAATTGCACTGAGTGTGAAAGCTGTGCTTTGCTGAACTAGTTCGCTAAAAGTATGCATTTGTTTTCCTCAAGGTTTACGCTCACGATGATATTTGTCTTGTTGGCACCTATATCCGCAATTGTCCTGTTAGTCAGAACCCCAAAACGCTATTAAATCTTATCATACCAATCATCAGATCGCAAAAAAAAATCCTTTCGATGACATGGCCATGAATTTTGGAGCATAATAGAATGTGTATTAAACGAGATTCTAGCATCTGCCTAAAACCGAAAAGCGATGTTAACTTCTGAAATCTAGGACAAACTTTTGGCTATGTTCCGCTTAACGACCAAGCTCAGCGGCGCGCGGTAGCGCGTCCGCTGGAGCGCCTTGTTCGG
>CAYNGF010000228.1:0-3586 GCA_964396515.1 uncultured Paludibacter sp. | reverse complement strand
AAACAAATTATTAATCAGAATTCAGTTGCATTTGCAAGTTGAATTCAGCATTTATAATATCTGCATAACTGAAAAAACTCACCACACCCAATTTAAAGTTTATTCCGGCACCTAATCCATTATATCCATTTAAAAATGAATAGCTTAAAGTTGTATTTAGCTTATCGAACGGACTATAGTTTACAATTGCAGTAAGTCTGTTCGCAGTAGTTTCCGGATAAAAAACTGCATTATATACAAGTCCTGTTGTAATTTTATCTGATAAGAAACGATATTCGGCAGCCAGGTTAATAGTAGGATTTAGTTGTGTTGTAAAAGTTGAAAGTGTTTGATTTTGAATAGAACTTTTCAGATCGTTCAACAATGAATCGACAGAATTGCTAATGTTATTAAACTGACTTAATGCAGAACCGAGCTGATCTTTGTTCATCGTACTGTTAAGTTTTACTATTCCATCGAAATTGTAATCAATACTGAGATTATTGTGAATGATATTTTTATTCCATTTGATAAATGAAAGATCTGTAATAGATGCAGAAAAATATAAATTCTGTAACATTCGGAAATGAACCCCAAAATCGATACCCGCTCCAAGTCCATGTGGTTTTAGCCAGTCAGAAACGGATCTAGGATAACTAATATTTTGAATATCTGTAATTTTATCTGTATGTGCATTTGCAGCTCCTGAATATGCAAAGCTACTTTGTCCTGACAAATTCCAACTGTCTACTGCACCCTTAATATATAGTTTTTCTGTTGAAAATTTTATTGCGGCATTTCCTGTGAGCAATTTAAGCTTAATTCCAAAAGTCCATTGTTCATCAAATTGCTGTGAAATGCCAAAGGCAGTTTCAGTAAAAAATTCACCTGAGAATCCTAAAGTATTTAAGTTATAAATATTGTTATACTTTTCTGGAGTACCATAAATTAATAGTTTATAAAAATCTGATGGTAAGTTTACGTGTGCTAATGCCCTTTGCGAAATATTAAAATTTAAATAAGTGTTATTTATACCTAAACCTGCTGATAGAAAATTAATATTTGAATTGACCGAAATAAGATTTTTTGGGGTTAATCCTGCATAAAATCCATTTAAATCTTTTTCAACAATATTTTTTAATGAAAAAGAAGTATTATAATAACCAAATTCGGTATTTCCTATTACGGGTAAACTAATATAGTATTTGCTTACAGGTTGAAAAGCAGGATTAAGAACATGACGCAAAGGTATGTCCCGACTGAAAAAATGCGAAATAGTTTGCGATTCAATATTGAAAAGCACAAACCAAACCGAAATGATTATTATAGCTGTTTTTCTCAAATATTTTTTGATTATTGGATTGTTGAACTATTAATTTTTAGTCTTGTTTTTTAAGAAAATGCCTGCATTCAAGCTTATTTTATCGTGTGTTGTGATGAAAATTTTAGCACTTTCATTCTTTCCGGCAAATTTTATCTGCACTAGTAGTTTATCAAGTCGGTTACGTAGTGTTTCAAATTGGTTTTTGGTAAGTAAAATAGAAATCTCATTATTAAATGCTTCTACAACTTTTCCTGATGCATCTACCCTACCCGCTTCAATTTGAAATTCGTTTTGAACATCTGTACCAATTTTCTTACTCTCAAAATCTAAGTATTCAAATTTTATCATAGCGCTAACAGGTAAACTGTTTTTTATCTGCAACACCAAAAATACCGAATCGATATTTCCATATTTTATTTCTTTGATTTGTGACGCTAAGCCTCTGTTGATTTCGTTAACAGAATCAATGTATAAATAATTACTGAGTTCGTTAAGCTGAAAAGGCAACTTTGCCTGGATTTTAACATGAACTTTAGCATCGGGCAATAAAAAGTCAGGTTTTTTATCCTGTAAATAAGCTTCGTCATTAAGCGATGCTCCGTAAGCATAAATAAGCGAATCAGGTTTATCGGTTTTATCAAATAAAAGCCATGTTTTTCCATATTCATTATCAAATGTTCGAAGGTTGTACGTAATTTCTTCACCGGGTTTAGCAGGTTTAAGCCCGATATTTTCGCTCATAGTTCTTTTACCATCAAACTCTGCATATACTTTTGAATGGTCAGAAAAAGTGGCCAAAACTGAATCGAATTCGAAACGGAGATTTGCACCGACATTCGTTCGTATCCGTACATCGATTTTGGGATTTGAAAAACGCAACAGACTGTTACGCAGAAAATCGTTCCAAACTAAACGTCGCGTTAATACCTGACGCTGAAGTACTGAGGGTTTGAAATACCCGTAAGCAACATCGAAGTTTAACTGGTTAAAACGTAAATTCAATGCAAACAAAGTTTGTGAAGTTATAGTTTTGGTTTGTGTTGATTTATAATAAATGTTGATTTGTACCGGTACTTTTCCATCAGTTTGAGGAAATACCTTGATATTTTTAGTTGAAGTTATAAGATCATTTTTTCTGTAAACCAATGGTTTAGATATTTTTTCTGAACTTATTTTAATTGAATCGATATCGTCAGGTCTAATTTCAGAATCTTTTAAATCAATAGTAAAATTAACTGTATTAAAAATAACACTGTCAATTCGTTCATATTCAGGTTTTTGGTTAATTCCAAAATCAATTTCAGAATTCAATTGAAACAATTTTTGAGTATTTGCCTGAACAGTTACATTTGACGATGTCAGAGCTGAATTTACCTGCAAAGGTTGTACCTTGTCGATAAAACTTAAATAATGAAATACGAAGTTGCTGCTATCATTTATGCTGAAATAAACATTATCTCCTTCAATTTTTACAAAACGATTATCTTTAAAATAATTTAAAATTATTGAACTCACTTCGGCATCGAAACCTCCTAAAGGAATCACTAATGACTGATTTCCGTTGAATTTATCAACGATTTCATTGATTTCAATTTCTTCCTTACAGGAAGAAAAAAACAATATTAAAACATAAAAAATCAGGTTAATAACTTTATTCATTTTTCTGAGAATTCAGCAACATTAATTCGTAGATTCGGAATCGGATTATTTCTACAATTAAATTAATTGGTTATGGTTTGTTATGAGGAAATTGCTCTGAACCTTTTCCCTGTTTGTATTCTAACAATTGCTCTTTAAATTTTTTATTACCTGAAGGCAAAGCATAAAACCCGAAATGTTTTTTAAATCCTGCAAAATAAACCATAGGTTTACCAAATAATTTATATGCAGGCATTCCGTAAGCAATACTTTCGGTTGCTTCTGGAGCAATGGAAAGGATAAGCGTTCGAATTTGATGGAGCCTTTCAGAAATTTCTACAGAAAAGTCCGAAACATAATCATCGAAAGCAGTGGGTTTATTCATCAACATTACAATGTCAGTAAATAGTTATATTTTGACACAAAAATAACGATTATTGCTTATTAAAACACTTTGTTGAGGCCTTTCTTTCTGAAAAGAAAAAACTTCAGTGATTTAATGGCTGAAGTTTTTATGAAAAAAAAATTAAATAGATTTTTTACCTGATAAGCTTACCTGTTACATAACCTTTGTCTGTTTGAATACGTATTATAAAAACATGTTCATTTTCAGGTAATTTGCATATAAATTCTGAATTATTCATC
>CAYNGF010000227.1:0-3638 GCA_964396515.1 uncultured Paludibacter sp. | reverse complement strand
GCAAGCGGTACATCAACAAAAGGAAATGAGCAATTACCATCATTTAAAGCACTTAACCCGGGTGTTACTCCAATAACAGCTACAATCACTGTTTATCCCTTAAACTCTGGTTGTGAAGGAAATCCAATTTCATTTACAATTACAGTTAATCCCTCAAAAGACACCGCACCACATAAGAAATATGTTTACTGTAATGGTGAAGTTTTAAGTGATTTGAAAGTGTTGTATAATAATGTTGAGGCTAATACAAATGCTACTTACCAATGGTATCGTTACAGAAGAGGTGAAGCCGGTGTACCTATTCTCAACGAAACTTCTGCAAGTCTTAAGCCTATAAATATTGTTGATACCACCTATTACTACTGTGAAATTACAGGATGTGGCGGTGCTGTTATAAAATCGAACCCTGATACTGTTATTATTCATCCTGCTGCTATTATCAGTGATTATAGCCGTTTATGTAAATCCGGAATTCCGGCTAATTTCACACCCATTAATGGTATAGATGGTTCGATACCACATGGCACAACCTACATTTGGACAATAGATTTTGCGAATTCCGACTCAAGGATTATTGGTGCAAGTGGTAAAGTAAATCCAGTAAACGAAATTATTGATACATTGTCATTATCCGAAGGATTTAACGAACCATTTGCCATAGTACGATACATTGTTACAGCTCAAACGGGTGAATGTAAAAAAACATTTACCATTTTTGTGAAAGTGATTCCGAATATAACCGCGGATATAAAAGTAAACCCAATAAATTGTTACGGAGGTACAGGAAGTATTGATATTTCGAATATCGTTGGTGTAATAGGTGCTAATACCCAGATTGAATTATGGAAAAATCAGATAAAAGAATCTGAAGTAATAATTTCAGATACAAAATATAATTTCCTCGGATTACAGAAAGGGAACTATAAAATTATTATACTTGATAAAGATAATTATTTACCTGGTGGTGAATTTGTTTACGACAATCTGATTCTTAATGAACCTGATCAAATAGCAATAAGTTCAAATATCAAAAATGTAACCTGTTTTGGAGCTAAAGATGGTTCAATTAATGTAACCGTTACAGGAGGTGCACTTAATGGCGGAAATTCATACAAATATAAATGGGAACAGAATACCGGAACAGGTTGGCAAATTTACACCGATTATGTTAATTGGAAAAGTATAACCGGACTCGTTAGAGGTTTCTACAGGCTTACTGTAACTGACGACAATAATTGTTTGGAGCAAAAGGATTTTTTTGTTTCTGAACCAAATCCACTAAACTTTGATCATGTATCTTTCTCCATAGAAGATTGCGATGGCGTTTTAAATCCAAGTGGTAAAATTTTAGTTTCAAATCCGAGAGGAGGAACAGTACTTTATACTAACAATTATCAATTTAAATTCAGGTATAATAATGTTGAAACTAATTACATGAATATCAATGAGATTAATTCAAAGTTGAGTAATATTCAGGAAGGAAAGTACTTTGTTACGCTGAAGGATGATAATAACTGCGAGTTTACCAAAGAAATAATTGTAAACCGAATTCCACCTTTGGTTGCATTTATAAATTCAGATATTGTTTATGATTGTGGTAATACTATTTCGAGAAAATATACTGTTACCGTTGGTGGTGGTGTACCCGATTATTCTGTAAAGTGGTTTGCCGGAAATAACGAAATAGGTTCAGGTTTTACATTTACGCCACCGAAAGAATATAATGGTATAAATATTACAGTGAAAGTTACCGATCAGAGAAATTGTATATATACATTGGTAATGGATGCTTTTCAAGCCGATGTTCCAATATTTGACTGGTATTATAAGAAAAAACCCGGTTGTAACGAGTATGAATTTACAGCTCAAATTTCTGATGTTATAGGATCGAATTATGAATTTATTTGGGATTTTGGCAGAGGTGAAGAAAAAACCAAAAGTATGAGTATAACTCGAAATCTTGATGGATATCCGGTGAATTCAGCCACAGGTAATTTTGAGGTAAGTTTAAAAATTTTACGGTATGGATGTGCTTATCCGGTGAATGTTAAAATTATTCCTCAAAATTCAGTTCCAAACATTGAATTAATACAAAATGGGGCTTCTGAAGTAAATGATGTGTATTGGTTTTGTAAGGGAGATACAATTACTGTTACTGCCACTGGAGCAAGTTCGTATTCATGGAGTACAAATTCAAAATCTAATTCGATAAGAATTTACGATGAAGGTATTTATACCGTTTGGGGCCTTAATGGAATAGGTTGTATGTCGAAACGTACATTTGAAACCAAATTTTACAATCAACCTTTTTCAATCATAGCTACACCCCAGGAAATTGAATTGGGTGAAACAATTAAATTTTCAGTAGAACCAATTATTCCTTTTACGCAGGAATACAAATGGAATTTTGGCGATGGAACAACAGGAAGTAGCTCTGAATCTTTTATTGAACATTTATACAAAACATTTACGCAGGATTATTTTAATGTTCAGGTAAAAGTTGTTACCCGAGAAGGTTGTACCGAAGAGGCTTCAACTTCTGTTAAAGTCAATATTGAAAATATACCTAACACAATAATTCCTGAAGGCTCCATGGAATCAAATCGGATATTTATGCCCGGTTGCAGAGTTCAGATATATAATAGAAACGGCGTTTTAATACATCAGGGTGATAATGGTTGGGATGGTAAATACAACGGAAAATTAGTTGCAAGTGATACCTATTTTTACATACTTACATATTCATCAAAAGGTAAGCTGCAAACAAGACAAGGTTATATTACGGTACTTCGATAAGAGAAAACGATGAGACATAAGGTTTTTATATTATTAATGATTTGTAATTGTTTGCACTTATTGGCGCAGTCGAATATCCGTTTTAATAACTTTTGGGATCATCTATACACTGTTAATCCTGCTGCTATCAACGATACGTATTTTGGAGAAGTAAATATGGGAACAAGAAAACAATGGGTGAATTTTCCGGGGTCTCCTGTAACTATGTTTACTGCCGCTTCATTGTATTTTGAGGATATATATTCGCAGTTTGGCATACAGGTAACAGCCGATAAAATTGGATATACTACTACATCTGACATCAATGTTTCGTATGCTTATGCAGTATATTTAAATCAATTATGGCAATTAAATTTAGGGATTTCAGGTAAATTCCAGTCTTTCAGTTATGATATAAGTAAGATTATTACAACAAACCCTAATGAAAATTTTTTCAATTCATTTCGTTCGAACGATGTTAATCCAAATGTTAACTTAGGATTTGAACTTTCTCATTTTAACTGGCGTTTAGGTGGTGCTTCACAAAATTTTTTATCGTTGTTTAAAGAAATGAAAATTAACGATATACACCTAAATTCTAATTTGTTATACGCTATATACAAACAAAATACCAGCGATTATGTGAATTTTGGAGGTGGAGTGGCTGCCTTTCAAACCGGAAATATTTTTCAGGCTGAAATGAATTTATCAGCCTTTTTTAAACGCACTACAGAAGATAATGCTTTTCAGATAGGTGGATTTTATCGAACATGGCACGAAATGGGAGTACTTTTTGGTATTCACTTCGACCGTTTAAGAATTTTTTATAGTTATGACTTTAATGTTGGTCAAATCTACAGAAA
>CAYNGF010000226.1:0-3642 GCA_964396515.1 uncultured Paludibacter sp. | reverse complement strand
AATAGTATGATGGAAAAGAGACGATAACTGCTTTGGTCAGTGGATCAAGAAGGATGTATTTGAAGCAGTCCAAGGATGGGATGGGAGTGAATCCGGGTCGTCACACCGGTTAAGCGGGACCAGGTCATCCTTCTTTCTTATCTGATATTCTGGGGAGAGCTCACGCATTTCATACATACCATGACCTGGCCCCTGCACTTATGATACCTATCGCAGGTCCCGATATGAGCAGGTGTGTATCAACGTCAGGCAAATGGGTTCTCGATGAGAAGGTCCGGTATATCTTTAAAATCTGATACATTTCGTGTGATCAGGGTGAGATTATGGTTTAGAGCGGTGGCAGCGATGATAGCATCAGGTACCTTGATGGAATGATTCTCACGTAATGCAACAGTGCGCTCTGCAACCTCCGGACTCAATGAAAGAACAGTTGCATAACAGATAAAATCACGGGCTTTTTCTCTCATTTCAGCAGAAAGACCAGGAAATCCTAAAAATTCAATCCAGGTTATGATGGATATAGTAAATGATGTTTTGAGAAGGTGCTCGATCCGGGGAACCTGATCAGGGGGAATTGCATCTGCCCACCAGTGAATGAGGATATTGGTATCAAACAGGTACCCGGTCAACGGTGCGTCCACTCCGACCTGATTTTAGTGAGTTCCTTCTCCACCTTGTCCCTGATTCCCCGGAGGAGACCACGGTAACAGGCAGGGTCGAATCCTGACAGCTGCCCTTCAACATGTGTTATTTTCTTCCCCTCCTCCCACTCCTCGATCGGGATAATCACTCCGGTCTTCTTTCCTGTGGTATCATAGATGTACTGGATTTGCATGCGGTGGATATCCCCATTGAATGTACAAATATTTACGTCGAATAATATAATGCTTCACCGCAAGGAACCGGGGGCAGCACACTGAAGCCCTATCACTGCGCACTCAGGCCGACCACACAGGAGGGGGAAATTCATAAGAGAAAAGGAATCAAGAGTACTTCCTTGATCGCTGCGAAGAAGCGTTTTTTCTGTACCATGCAATCGTCTCCTTCAGTCCTGATTGTACCGAATACTCCGGTGCATACCCGAATGCCTTCCTTGCAGCAGAGATATCCGCCTGGGAATCGTGAATGTCTCCCGGCCGGGGAGGTTCAAACACTGGATTCACGTGTATCCCAGTCTCTTCGGCAATAATGTCTGCGAGTGAGAGGAGAGAGATCCTTTGGTTATACGCCACGTTGAACACCCCTTGTGCATCGCTTTCCATTGCTTTCACATTCGCTTGTACTACATCCTTCAGGTATGTGAAATCACGGGTCTGGGTACCATCGCCATAAATAATAGGTGGTTTACCGGCAAGTGTCCTTGTGATAAATCGTGGTATCACTGCCGCATACTGCGACTCTGGATCCTGCCTCGGGCCGAAGACGTTGAAATACCGCAACGCCACTGTCCTGATCCCATACATCTCGGAGAAGACCCGGCAGTAATATTCCCTGGCGAGTTTCGACACCGCATACGGCGACTTCGGACTCGGCATCATTCCCTCCGTCTTCGGCAGGGTGGGCGTGTCCCCATACACCGATGAAGACGACGCATACACCACCTTCTCCACCCTGCACCCCTTCGTCGCTACGATCATTTCCAGCGTCCCGTTCACGGCTCGACGTCGTTGGTGGCGACCGGGTCTCGTATCGAACGCGGGACGGAAGGAATCGCCGCCTGATGGAAGATGCCGTCCGCATTCTTGAAGGTGTCTTTCAGGATCTCAGGGTCAGTGATGCTCCCCTGCATAAAGTGAAAATGAGGGTTATCACGCAATTGCTGAATATTCCCCATATTCCCTGTAGCCAGGTTGTCGACCACCGTCACGTCGTGTCCGTGGTCGATCAGGTATTCCGCGATGTGCGACCCGATGAACCCGGCACCGCCGGTGACGAGGTAATTCATGATTCTGTCCAATTATTTCAGGGGAATAGTAAATTTGTTTGGTATTCGGAGAATTATAAAAATATCCCTTAAATCTCACCTGATTTACCGTCAATGAATGATTTTCACCGGATTATCATCGAAAGACCAATTACCGGGTATGAGAGAATAATCTTTTCTGCCAGCGGGAGCATGCACGACTATGGGGACTTCCGGCGTGCACTAATTATGAAGTGTTTCCGGACCGAATCGAAGCACTCGACTGGAACATCCCTTCGGCGCAGCAGACGCTTCCGTTCGGGTGAAATCGATGGGATACACTGTTATTTCAAAAGAGTGAGTACCGAAAGCAGGGTATCCACATCAATCCCTGCCTGTTTCAATATTGATTTCAGGGTTCCACGGTCAAGTTCGGGATGATCCGGCACCACGATGGTCCTTGTCTCTTCAGGATTCTTCAATCCGATATGGCTCCCCTTTTGGTGATCGATACTGAATCCCAACCTTGTGAGGGCCATAATTACCTTTCTGGCTGGTAAAAGAGGCAGCTTTGTCATTCGGTTTTCATACTTCGACTGCGACTTTTCTGAACGCAACCCCGTGCTGGTCGGGAATCACCTTGCGGCGTTTTATTAGTGACTCGATATATGCTTCAATTGCCTCTTTTGCATTTTTTTCTGCTTCTTCAATGGTCTTTCCCTGGGTAATACATCCGGGAAGAGCAGGGACTGTTACGACGAACCAGCCATCTTCACCAGGTTCGATCACTACATCGTAGATTTTTTCCATGTATATCACACGTAATTTTTGAAAGCGGATGCAATTTTATTAAATGGTAATTGTGTGGCTCGATATTTAGCAGTATCCTTATCTGGATAGTAACTCTCCCCCGGGGAGAGTTTCAAGGTGAAATCTTGGATCAATTCCTTGATGTCGCTGGTGAACACCTTCGGCAGGGGCCGGCGTGTCTCCGTATTCCGGTGAAGACGATGCATATACCGCCTTCTTCACCCCCCACTCTTTCCCGCCACACGACCCGCCCACGCCCCATTCACGTCCCCGTCGTCGTTCGCGTCCGGATCGAACAAAAGACGATAGAAATTCCCCACCTGGCGAACACCACATTCCGCATCACGAGATGCCAGTGTCAGGTTGTGGCAAAAAAGTCACCCTGCATCGTCCTGTTGAGGGCGTCCACGGCCTCCTGGTTCCGGCGGTAGCCGATCACCTTCAGGTGTCGTGCAAATGCTTCGGCGAGGGGGAGGCCGACATACCCGAGGCCGACGACGCAGACGATCATGTCGGTAATCCCGATCATTGGCGTGTGTGACATGTACTGAAAGAATAGTATGCTGGAAAAGAGACGATAACTGCTTTGGTCGCGGGAGAGAAGGTGGTCTTCCTCGCACGACAATTCCCCTGCAGTTTCATAGCCGCCAGGGACAGGTCGCGTTCCTCCGGGTCCGAAGACTGCCGATTCGCTATGCTGCAGACATCATGTCCCATTGTCACAGGGAGGTGTCGGTGTTTCGGAGCATCCTGCCTTCGTGGTAAACCGGCCGCGGGCTCCGGGACAGGCACTGGCACCGGTACGTCATCTTCCCTGACAGGATCGAGGTATCCGAATGGGATATTCCTCGGAGTCCGGTCATCCAGGTATCTGGGGCAGCAGATGCTTCCGGCCGGGTGCATGCGGATAGGGGTGAAATCCTCTTCTA
>CAYNGF010000225.1:0-3655 GCA_964396515.1 uncultured Paludibacter sp. | reverse complement strand
TATTTGAACGTTCAATTTCGGCCGGGCGTGGTTTGATCCGGACGATAGAGAGTAACTAAAACATTTAGTTACATTACGAAACTTTCGTAGATTTACGAAATTATAACAATTAAATTATTGCTTTATGTTTGATTGATTGTTTTTCGGATTGATGTTTTTCGCTTGACTTATTTGAGTAACTAAAACATTTAGTTGCTCTACGAACTTTTCGTAGAATTACGAAGTTTTAATACATTTACGATTCATTCAAACGTTGGTTGTTTATATTCGAGTTTGATTTACTATATTTTCGTAGTTATGCGAAGTTGTTACTGTTGGTTTTATATCGTTGAATTAATTGTATCGTACACGATATAGTTTTATTTTGTATTCATTTCGTAGTATTACGAAACTTTCGTAGTTCTATGAAATTTTAGTAATTTGATTGATGTGCCGGGTTGCTTTTCGAAATTGTTTGATCGATCAAATTTGTTTTATCGTTTTGCTTTGTCGGCCTCTAAATTTTTTTCAAACCACTTATTAATGTTTTAAGTAGTATGCAATACATAGTACTATGTTTAAAATTTATATTTGAGTAGTGTTTTAATCTTATTGGATCGTTTACAATTTAGGGAGCACATTGTAATAACTGTAATGAATTATTAAATATTTTTATTAATGTGATTGATGTTACTAAAATGTTTTATTATCTATCTAACTACGTACTTTGTTAGTTACTTACTTAATTACTTTATTGAATAGTAGTAACATAGCTATATACTTAACAGGGTACGTAATAAAGTTAAATGATGTTAAGAAACGGCGTTTTCGATGAAAATAGTTGTGATTTTTTTGGTAGTTATGTGCACTATTTTTATCTTTATATCGTAATAATTGAGGTTATTACTGAGCGCCTCGAGGACATGGCGGCGAGTATTACGCGACTAATACAACGACTGACAAACGTAATTTGTTGGGTGTGGCTACTCTAAAACCGAAAGGTTTACCACTTTCAAGCCCTGCAGTCCTGCAAAATTACATAGCAGAAAGCAGAATTCGCAACAAGCGATACGGCGCGTTTATTTCAGTGAGCGCTATATAAGACAAAGAAAAGGGCGGGTTAACCCGCTGCGTGGAATCCCATATTTTTTTTTAAAAAGCCCTATTTAGACGATTTTAGATCGTCGTTAACATCGTGATGTTAGATAGGGAGCAAATAACTATTTAATTTTTTACAACTATGAGAACAAAAAGAACATTAAAAAACTGTTTTGTGGTTTACGTATATGTTAACGGCGAGCTTGTAAAAAGATACATAACAGCCGAAGAGGCCGGAGAGATGAATCGGCGCGAACAGTATTTAAGAGAGCGCGCAAACGGCCGCTTTTAATTTTAAACCCTCGTTAAGCCGCTCCGGGCGGTTGAAAAGATCGGATCTTTTCGAGGGTGCAATTTACTAACAATTAAAACATACGACAATGGAGACAAATTTTATCGAAATTAAAGTTAACGGCGAAAAACAATGGGTCGCCGCAAAAATGGGAGAGTGGCAAACACGGCAAACAACGCCGAAAAGCTACAAAAAAATAGGAGTGTTTTTTCACTCCGAAACGGAGGACGGCAAAATAGATTTAATAACTATTTATAAGACAAATAGAGGCAAATTAATTTACAAGCTTGTCTCGGACGAATTTTATTGGCCGATATACGGCAAAATTGAATGTAATTATTTAGAGAATTATAAACCGATCCTAAAGGATCAAAAAAACATAAAACAAAATTACTAACAATTTAAATTTTACGAAAATGAAAACGTTACAACAAATTATTGAACGCAACGATTACAAAAGACTGTCGCGAAATTTAGCTAACAAAGTTGAGGATTTAGCTAACAACGTAATTAAAAAAATGGAGGAGCTCGAAATTGAGGAGCTCGGTGATCTTTCGCTTGTAACAAAATCGGCGAGTTATTACACTCATAAATATTTAGTTATCAAAAAAGAGTACTATTATCAAAGCGGAGTTTTAAACGTATGCCGAAATTCTGACTATGGAGGCGGTCGTCCCGGATTTTATTACGCGGGTGATTATTCAAAATGGGTGGACTTCGCGACAAATGAAGAAGCTTTATATTTTCTCAATAACTTCAAAAAATACATGGAGTTATTGGACGAAATAGAGAGCAAAAAAGTAGCCGAAATAGAGGCTTGCATGTAAAATTTGGGGGGGTGTAAATTCACCCTCCCGATTCTTTGCCTATTTAGGCGAAGTATTGAAGCAGAAAACAAGCGCCGAAAATAGGCGCGAAAAACAAATACAGAAAACAATTTAAATGCAGAAAAGCAATGAAAACAAAAGAATTTGAAACAATAACGCTGAAGCAATTAAAGAAAATAGCACGCATATTGGACGACGTGGCTATGCCGTGCAGCGAAGACAGACTTATATATTATCGATTGTTCGGTGATTTAGTAACTAACAGCCAAACGATTGTACTAACAAAAGAACAATATAAACACTAAAAGCAAATGAAAACACTAACTAAAGAACAAGTAAACAAAAAGTATAGAGGCAAGTATGTTGAATTTAACGAAACATACGACTATACAACGCGAAAAACAATGTACGAAATTCTGAACGTGTATAGCACTATACGCGAAAATACGACGCTCGGCGAAGACGTCGGCACGGATATGGAGTATTGTCGGTAACAATTAAAATTTACTAAAATGGACGTAGAAAAATATTTGGATTCAATCGGCGCAAAAAGCAGCGCCGAAAGGCTCGCGGCTATTGCAGGCCTGAATCTGGGAGAGCGAAGCGAAGCGGCGGCGCGTGTTATAAAAAAAAGACAACGCAGGCGTGAATTGATGAATAAAGGGTTAACCTTTGAAGAGGCCTGCATGATCGTAACCGAATAGCAAAAAGCGGCCGAAAAAGCGTCGGCCGAAAAATTTGAAGACTAAACAGAAAAACAATTAAAAATTACTCAAAATGAAAACAGAAACTAAAACAGTGCAAATTTGCAACATGGAGTTTTCTATTAAGAAAACAACCCGAACGCACATGGACGGTACAAAATGGTATTGTATTGCAAATGCGAAAAACAATACTACAATTGCACGATTCAAATTAAAACGGGATTGTGAATTTTATTTTAACAACTTCGAAAAGCTGCCAATTTTACCAATTTAGAGCTATGAAAACAAAATATGAAATTATTGATCGTACGGGATCAAATAGATCTTTTGAGGTGCGATTCACAGAGAAAAACAAAAGAGGCGAAAGTCTCATGATGTACGTAAATAAGTGCGAAGATCCGGGCTCGGATCATTCTCTCCCTCGCTTATGGCATAAATACGGCTTCATTGATCGTGTTTTGCCGAATTATTGGTACATCGAAGTTTTCGTATTTAACGAAAAAGGAGAATGTTATAACGGATATAATCCGCAGCAAACGCTCCACTACAGCGGCGGCCGTTATGTCCTCAATTTTGAATGGATGTTTGAGGCTACTGCCGAAAACATGGAGAAAATAATCGATGAGGTTTATAGCAGATTTATAACCGCATAAAAAAACATCCCGCCGTAATGCCCTGCAAATAAGGGTGTGCAAAAATTGAATTTTTCGGCGGGAGCGAATTATTCACTTTAAAAATTAAGTAAAAATGAAAAC
>CAYNGF010000224.1:0-3772 GCA_964396515.1 uncultured Paludibacter sp. | reverse complement strand
TATCATTATGGATTCAGTTAAATAGACTGAAAGTGGTCTCAGTATATCCGCGATTTCCGGGTTCCTGTCGAGCACGTCTTTTCTTACCGTTACAGCCAAATTATAGAATGGAAAGAAGTTCTTTGTATCTTCCAGCACCAAAAGCCCATACTTCTCGAGCTTTCCGTCCGTCGAAAAGACCATGGCAACATCGATCTGCTTCTTTGCAAGCGCTTCATACGTTAAGCCGATTTCCATCGTCTTTACCTGATTTCTTTTCACGTTGAACCCGTACATTTCGCTCATTGGCCAGAAACCGTCGTCTCTTTCAAGAAATTCGTAGACTACTCCAAAGAGGAGATCGGACTTCTCGTGAGTGAGTTCGGCAAGATCTTCAAGTGTTTTGAGCCCGTGCTCGGTGGCGTATTCCCTTGTTACCGCAAGGGCGTACGTATTGTTGAAGCCGGCCATATCGAGCCATACTATGCCGTTTTCGAGATCTTCCGCCTTGACTGCTTCATACAGCTCTATCGGATCCTTTATCATCACTTCGTGGCCAAGATATGTCGGCCAGGCAGTTCCCGTATAGTCTGCGTACAGATCGATCTGACCGGTTATCAAAGCGTTTCTGGCAACGAACGAGCTCATGCCGAAGGTCTCTGTGACTCTGAACCCGGCATCCTCTAAAAGCAGTGATATCATGCTACTGGCAATATACTGCTCGGTAAAGTTCTTCGAGCCCACATTCAGTCTCGTCTGACCAAATGAAATAGCTGCGATGACTAAAATTATCGTCGTGATTAACAGTACCTTTCTCAATTTCTACACCTCCGTGTTCTATACTCTGAGGCCTTTCGAAGTTATCGCTTTTTCAGAAAGACCGAGGACTATGTCAACCGCTATTGCCAGTATCGTTACGGGAATGGCTCCGGCGATTATCATCGGACCCCTACTCATTCGAAGCCCTGTGAAAATAATCTCCCCGAGTCCACCGGCTCCAATTGAAGCCGCAATAGCAGCCGTACCAATATTTATCGTCGCAGAACTCCTGATTCCCGATAGCATTGTTGGAATAGTTACTGGAAACTCAACCTTCCAGAGTATTTGCCTGTCCTTCATGCCCATTCCTTTGGCGGCCTCTTTCATCTTCGGTGATACACTCATCAAGCCCGAAGCGGTATTGAAGACTATCGGAACTAGACTGTATAGAAAGAGCGCAAAGACAGCGGGTGTTGCGCCAATTCCCATGAACAGGAAGACCAGGGCAATTACTGCGATACTGGGAACGGCCTGAGTTGCCCCTGTCACTGCAAGCACAATTCTGCCGATCTTCCTCTTTCCGGGTCTTGTAACAAAGACTCCGATTGCTATACCGACTACAACGGCTATACTCCAGGAAGATAAAAATAATAAGATGTGCTCCAGAAATTTTTCCAGTATATATTCGGAGTTTCTTGACATATATTCGAATACGCCCATTGAATCACTCCTCCGCGACGGAACTGTATGAACTGACGATTTTTGTCAGATCCCTGAACCGAAGGATGCCAAGCAGAGTGTTCCTGTCGTCAATCACGGGTAACGATGAGAGTCCGCTGCTCATCATGAGCGACATCGCTTCCATAAGCGTGGAATGGGGTTGTATCGTCTCGATCTTCCTGATCAACTCGCCGCCCAGTTTCGTATCTTCTGGTTTTTTTAGCAGGGATTTCAGCAACACATAACCCTTTAGTTTTCCCTTACTATCGACAATAAAAGAGTACTTTCTCTCAGTTTCTTTAAGAGTTTTCACTGCTTCGCCAACGGTTATTCCGTTTTGCCCGTAGACGATTTTAGTGATATCTGTGATGTAGTTGTCTTTTACTCTGAGCAATTCAAGGCCTTTAAGAGCCCTATCGGCACCCAAAAGATCTTCGACAAACTCATTTGCCGGCTCATTGATCACTTCCATTGTGTCGGCATACTGTACAAGCTTGCCTTCATCGAGTATCGCGATTTTGTCTCCGAGTTTTATTGCCTCCCGTATATCGTGAGTGACAAACACGATCGTCTTTTCGATTTTTGACTGTATCTCCAGGAATCCATCCTGCAGCTTCTCTCTGTTTATCGGGTCAATCGCCCCGAAAGGCTCATCCATGAGTACAATCTTCGGATCGGACGCCAATCCCCTCGCAACTCCGACCCTTTGCCTCTGTCCACCAGACAGCTGGGCGGGATACTTTTCTGCAAACTCTTCCGGTTCAAGATTGACCAGATCTAGCAGCTCATATATGTGTTCCTTTATCCTGGATTCGTCCCACCTCAACAATCTTGGAACGACGGCGATATTGTCGAATACGCTCATATGCGGAAAGAGTCCGATTTCCTGTATTACATAGCCTATCTGCCTTCTCAAAACAATTGGATCGATGTCTTTCTGAGAGACCCCATCAATCAAAATCTCGCCACTTGTGGGCTCGATCAATCTGTTTATCATCTTCAAAGTCGTGGTTTTGCCACACCCGGATGGACCGATAAGTATTGTTAGTTTCTTGTCTTCAAAAGTGATATCAAGGTTATCAACAGCCCTAAATCCGCTCTCATATTCTTTGGAAACTTTCCTGAATTCTATCGACACTCGACTTCCTCCCTACTTTCCGCGTTCAATTTTCAATCCCTTTGGCGTAATGGCCTCTTCCAGCCAAAGAAGCCCATAATTCATCCCTATCCCCAGCGCGGAGACCATGATTGCCCCGAGCATGATCATGCCGAATCTTGACCTTCCAAGACCGGCGAAAATGAAGTAACCGAGTCCTCTGGCGCCTATAAGATAAGCGATCGTTGCAACGCTAACTCCCATTACCGCGGCATTTCTGACTCCGGCCATAATAGTAGGTATGGTGAGCGGCAGACTTATCCTGAAAAGTATCTGCCTGTTTGTCATTCCCATTCCTCTGGCCGCTTCGATCATTCTTCTGTCTACCGAACCAACGGCCACCACGGTATTTCTGATTACCGGAAGCAGTGAATAGATGACAAGAGCGATCACGGCTGGGATTACTCCTATACCGGCCTTTAGAGGCGCAAGCAAGACAACCATGATGCCAAAAAGCGCAAGGCTGGGAACAGTCATTAACACACTGGCCAAATATAGAGTTATTCCAGCTAACCTCTTGTTTCTTGATACAAATATGCCAATGGGAACACCGACACCTATCGCTATCGGAAGCGCAATAGCTATTATCTTCAGATGATTCAGCAGTTCAACAATTACGAGGTCGTAATTCTCGAACAAGTATTCAAAAAAGCCCATTCTCTCTCCTTTCAAACTCCACAGGAAAATCCTTTATTTATAGCTACTATTTAGCCATCACGATAAACGATTGCGGATGAAATTCGGCGAATTCCCAGGCACAATCCAAAAGGTCATGCAAGAACTTACGAATTATAAATAGATGTATAGCGTAGTCTATTAATTAATTGAGTTAAATCTTTTGACTTTTGCATCAACCGGATTATACCATATATATGACTAAGATATTGGCACGCTTATGAACATTTGCTAAAAATACGATAGTTATAAAGCTCATTTGAAGATGATTATAGATATAGAGTTTTTCGAAACGTAGTAATAATAGTAATTGCAGAGACCGTTTTTAAAAGTCATTTGATTGATGAATATTAGCACAATTTAATAAGCGGACATAATTCAAGATTCTACAAATTAGCCCAAATCAACAAGAAAGAGCGGTTCCTCGTTCCGACACCGCGCGTTCAGGTTCCTCGTTCTTGGTTCAAGACAGAGGAAAGAGCG
>CAYNGF010000223.1:1180-3787 GCA_964396515.1 uncultured Paludibacter sp. | reverse complement strand
ATTTCTTGAGTTAAAACAGGAAGATTTTGTTGTAATGTTGGTTCACCACCAGAATACGTTACACCTTCAATACCATACTTATCTTTTGAATCCTTTATTATTTTTAATAAATTCTCTAGTGAAATGATATTTCTAGGTTCTAATGGTTGGTATGCAGGATTGCAGCAACCTTTACAGTGAAGCGTGCAACCCTGAAACCATATTGTTAATCTTTTGTTAGGCCCTTCTATTTCAGTGCAACAATTAATACTTGCAACGTTGAATTTAATCATTTTCAAAACTAAATTCTAGACCGTCTTTGCCAGTCTTAACTAGAATCTTTGCACCCTTAAATGAACTTAAGTCTTGCTTGTTTTCAAACATAAACATTGCTAGCTCATCTAATAACTTATCATTGATAGCATTTAAAATGTCACGTCCACCCTTACTACTATCTGCTCCACCTAGAATATAATTAATAAACTTTAATTCATCTTCAAATTCTAAGTCGATACGGTATTTTTCAAGGATTGCTTTTTGAACTGGACGTAGTTTAGATTTAGCAATCTTAATGCTGAATTCTTTATCTTTGATAAAGTTAAATGGAACAATGTTGCTATAGCCAATACGACCAAGTATTTCTGGACGTTTGATTTCGTTATCAAAATAGTT
Source organism: uncultured Paludibacter sp. (assembly GCA_964396515.1). Classification (GTDB taxonomy): domain Bacteria; phylum Bacteroidota; class Bacteroidia; order Bacteroidales; family Paludibacteraceae; genus Paludibacter. Next base: position 3,136 of record CAYNGF010000223.1, on the reverse strand, counting down.
TTTAACAATTTTAATGAACTCTTGAGCTATATCTTCATTAGATCCACTTGATGATACTTCAGATGCACCCAAGTTAGATGTAAAGATGATTACACTCTCACTGAAATATACTGTCTCACCTTTAGAGTCTGTTAAACGTCCATCTTCTAGAATTTGTAAGAATATATCTAGAATTCTTGGATTAGGTTTAGCAGCTTTTTCTATTTCATCGAATAGGATAATGCTGAATGGTTTTTCTCTAACTGCATTAGTTAGTTGTCCACCTTCCTCATATCCTACATATCCTGGAGGTGCTCCTATTAGCTTTTGATCACTATTCTCTTGAGCATACTCAGACATGTCGAATCTAATACATGCTTGTTCATCACCAAATAAGAACTTAGCTAATGCTTTTGAAAGTTCAGTTTTACCTACACCAGTAGGACCTACGAAGAATAGAACCCCTTTAGGTGCAGATCTACTTGAAGATTTATGGATTCCAGTTAGGCCCATATAAGCTTTCACAACGACTTTTTCAATCTTTGCAATTGCTTCTTCTTGGCCTACTACTCTTTCGCCTAGAATCTTCTTAATATCTTTTACAGCCTTATAATCTAGTTTTTCCCAAGGGTTATCTTTTTCGCCATATTTGAATAATAAATATAGCTGTTCAAAAGGCATCTTTCCTTCTTTTCTTGAAAGTCTAGCCATTTGTACGATTTCACGATTTGTGAAGTCATCCATCATATCTACATATTCATTTTTCTTATCGCATGTTAATAGAGTCTCACCTGGTTTAAGTTTAACTTCAAATCCAGATTCAATCTTTTCAAGCATCTTTTCTCTTTCTTCTCTATCAGGTTTAGAAAGTGTTAAGCAAGATACTTCTGGATTTCCTTGATAGAAAGAAATTGGGAACATTGCAACTTTACTTGTAATAAGAATAATTGAGCTTTCATTAACTTCTGAATTTAAATATTCAACCTTCTTATCTTTGATAGCTTTACCCAAAATAGTTAATAGTTCTCTTTCATCTGGTGGTAGTTGTCCTCCAGCAGTGAATAGATAGTCTGCCCAGTTTAGTACAAAAGCAATCTTGCGGTTAGGCTTTTTAAGATTCTTAAAGATAATATTGAAGATTTCAGCAGGTGTTTTGAATAATCCACTACCTGTCTTTTCTTCTTCAGTATTGTTATCTTCATCGTCATCAAAAGAATAAGCTTCACCTTCAACTTCTACTTCATCAGTAACTGTTAATCTAGAAACATCACCGTCTACGCCATCAACTCTGTCCCAATAAAGAACATCATCGTAATTCACTGACTTAAGCATATCCATTAGGTATTGCTTTAAATCGACAATTTGTTTTTTCTCATTTAAATAAACATCCCCAACATTACCATCGATGATAACGCACTTCTTGATGCCTATTTCTCTTTTTAGTCTGTTAAAAGTTGTACTTAATGCCATCAATTATCACCCCTTATTCTTATTTGTGTTCATTGCTTGATATTTCATAGTAGAAATCTTATCTGGATTACTCCAAATCTCTTGAGATTTAGTTACATGAATTCCATATACATCTTCTAAATCTTTCATAAATGGTTCTATATCCTTTTGGCAAGCTTGTCCTTGATAGCCATGATGGAAATCATAGATGAATTTACCATCCATATATATTTTAAAATCAGCACGCTCACCGCTAGCTTTCATTGCAACCATATGAACTTCGTTAGTCTCTCTATTTATTTTAATATTTTTCTTATCAACAATAAAGCCCCTATCAGCAACTGCCTTCATGATAACTTTTAAAGATTGTTGTCTGACAGTTTCACCGATAACCTCTGTAGTAGCTTGAGCTTGCATTTGAGATAATCTTTCTTTTGCAGTACCTTCTTTCTTAGATACAACTTTAGAAATAATATCTTTATCAACTCGTGCAGCTTCAAGTTCTTTACGAATTCTTTCTTCTTCAGA
>CAYNGF010000223.1:0-1080 GCA_964396515.1 uncultured Paludibacter sp. | reverse complement strand
TCATCTCTATGAGCGTATCTTGCATCATGATTATTAGTATGAACAACACCCATCTTTGCATCTTCATCAGCTTTATCTCTTACAATTTTTATTTGTTTGATTAAAGCTTCTTTTTCTTTTGCAATAGCTGATTTTAAGCTTTCTGTTTGGTCGTTTAATAATCTTGTTGCTGTATTTTCAATTTGAGCGAGCATTTCATCTAATTCTTTTAATCTTTGCTCAGCCATATTGCATACAGTATTACATTGACATGCTATGTGCTTGTAATCAATTTGTACTTGTTGACTCATTTGCTACCTCCTATTTCAAAGACTATATCTCTCCACTCTTCAATATCAGCTTTTGTATATTGAATTTGTTCTTTTTCAGGATGTTGGAATCCATTTCTAATCTTACGAAGTTTATGTAGTGAAGAGCACTGTTTACTATCAATTAGTTTTTCTTGCTCTGCCATGTTGATTAATTCAAATGCTTCAGTCTTATCATCTGCCTTCAATAATTCTCTTAAATCGTATTGAAGTTTAACTGATAATTCACAAATCGCATTTTTGAATCTACCTTTTGAAATATAATCATCAATATATTTCTTTGTAATCTTATCAGGATGTGATGATGCTTCTCTTTCAATCGCTAATAATTCATGAATTGGTTCATAGATTTCTAAATACTTATTCAAGTTATTATATTTATCCTGAGCAAATTTAGAATACTTTTCAATTGACTTAATTGCAGTTTTTAAAGTGCTATAAGTATTAAAGAACTCATCAACATTAAAATCTTCTTTTAAAGTGTATTCGGAATAACTTTCAATTCCTAACATATCATTTAGATTCCAAAGATTAATTGATACTGTTCTAAACTTATCCGCAAGACTTGTATCAGCAGATATGCTTTCATCGTTTAGAATCTTATCCATATAAGTCTCAACCACATTGACCACACCTAGAATTTGATTTATTTCAAATCCAGCGATTTCTAATGCTTGATAAACTAAATCTTGATCTTCGCTCAAAACTGGTTCAGCAAACATCTTTACATAATCTTGAGTACCAATCTTTAGTTCATTCTTTAGTGGCGTTA
>CAYNGF010000222.1:0-3915 GCA_964396515.1 uncultured Paludibacter sp. | reverse complement strand
GCCACCATAGCAATTGTCCGCTTGTATTGCTGAACTTTAATATTATAGTTCCATTTCCACTATAAGGGATTGATGTTGAACCATAACTTACATTTAAATGGTTTATAAGAAATACAAAATTATCGCCATTACTATCTTTATATACAGAAGTTATTTGCGAATATGAAGTGCCTGCGTTGAGCGTTCCCCAAAAACCTTCGATAAGGTACGAATTCCAAGGTAATTCAGCTGAATATAAATTGGTTGAAAAAAGCAGAACAAAAAACAAAAATAAGTGATTTGATTTCAAACTTCTTGAATTTTGGAGTGAATAATTTAATTGTGGGGAAAAACTATCATTGCACAAAAATAAAAAATAATATTTACAAACCTAAAAATAAACTAAATAATTTTTTGATAATATCTACACCACTCTTTCAATCCACATTCAGGGCACTTTGGTTTGCGTGCCTGGCAAATATAACGAGCATGCAATATTAACCAGTGATGTGCTTTTGGTATTAAATCTTCAGGTATATATTTAATTAACTCAAGTTCGGTTTGAAGTGGATTTTTGGAATTTGTTGTCAGTCCGAGTCGCTCCGATATACGAAAAACATGCGTATCGACTGCCATTGCAGGCTTATTATAGATAACGGACGCCACTACATTGGCAGTTTTCCGACCCACACCCGGAAGTTTTTGCAATTGTTCTACATCATCAGGTACTACACCACCGAATTCAGTTACTAATTTATTCGCCATACCCCACAAATGATGCGCTTTGTTGTTAGGATAAGAAACTGAACGTATATATTCCAAAATAACCTCAGGAGAAGATACTGCCATAGCTTCGGCAGTGGGAAATGTTTCAAACAATCGGGGTGTAACCATATTGACACGTTTATCCGTACATTGTGCCGACAAAATTACAGCTACCAGTAATTGATAAGCATCGCCGTGATGTAATTCGGTTTCAGCAATTGGCATATTTACCTGAAACCATTCAATAATTTTTTTATAACGATCTTTTACTTTCATTCTTTCGACTTTTCTAAATTTTTATGAGATAGTTAAAAATATTACTTTCAATTCTTATACTGAATTAATATGATAACTGTGCAAATTTAAAAGAAAAGTCAAACTAAATACCTGCTTATTTTTATTATTTTTGCAGATAATTGAAATCGGCACTTCAGATTTGCGATAAATATTTTTACAACGAACATAAATACAAGTTTCATTAAAGTTACCAAAACTATATGGCTCCGCGAAAACCCGTAAAAACCAGACCGAAACCCGAACAGAAGACAAATGCTACACGTGCTCGAAAACCCGAAAATCGAAGCGGAAATGAAAATTTTTTCACACGATTCATACATTTTGTTACCGATGAAAAATTCATATTTATTATAGGTCTTTTTCTGGTCTTGGGAGTGTTGTATCTCACTTTAGCGCTTACATCCTACTTTTTCAATGGCGCCGATGACCAGAGTTTGATGGATTTGAGTTGGACTGAGTTGAAGACCAAGCGTAATGAAATACAAAATCTTGCATCGGTGTTTGGAGCGTTAGCTGCGCACACACTTATTCATAAATGGTTTGGCATAGCAGCCTTTTTCATTTTATTTTTTGTTGCCGTAGTTGGCTTCAGATTAATGAAAGTGAAAACTATACCTGTTTGGAAAGCTTTTTACCATTCGGCATTCGGTCTTATCTGGTTATCGGTTACATTGGGTTTTGCACTGAATCCATATGTGCGCGATGTTATTTTCTTTGCGCCGGGCGGCCAACATGGCGAACAGGTCAGTAAACTTATGGAATCCTACATCGGGTTTCCCGGAACTATTTTAATTTTACTCGGAGTGCTGATTGTATATTTGGTATTTTCTTCATCAAAAACTATCCCTTTTATAAAGAATTTATTTATTAAAAAACCAAAGAAAACTAACTTTGTGGACGAAGAAACTACCAAAGACGAAGTTGATTATCAGGATGAGGAAATTATTGAACCAACCGTAGCTGTGGGCACCGAAATTGTACCTGAAGAATGGGTGGTAAAACCAAGTGGCGAAGAAGAAACGATAAGCATTAAACCTGATGAAAGTATTTTAAGTGATGTTACTTTTGAAGTACAGAAAGAAACTTCCGAAAATGATGTATTAATTGACAAAGAAGAAAACGGTAACGAAGAGAATGAAGATCCGAACTACAATCTTGTAAAACTCGGTAAATACGACCCAACGCTTGATTTATCGCGATATGTACCTCCTACAACTAATTTACTCAAAATTTACGGTACCGACAACGATACCCCAATCGATATGGCAGAACAAAATGCCAACAAAGAGCGCATTATACAAACATTGTTGAATTACGGTATCGAAATTAAATCAATTAAAGCAACGGTAGGGCCAACCATTACACTTTACGAAATTGTTCCGAAAGAAGGTGTTCGTATTTCAAAAATCCGCAATCTGGAATACGATATCATGCTCAGCCTTGCCGCCACGGGCATACGTATTATTGCTCCAATTCCCGGAAAAGGAACTATCGGTATCGAAGTTCCGAATGCCGATCCACAAATTGTTTCGATGCATTCTATTATCGCTTCCAAAAAATTTCAGGAATCGAAATTTGAACTTCCGGTAGCATTTGGTCGTACAATTACGAATGAAATTTTCATGGTCGATTTGGTGAAAATGCCTCATTTGTTAGTTGCCGGAGCTACAGGACAGGGAAAATCGGTAGGTCTGAATGCCATTATCACATCGCTGCTCTACAAAAAACATCCCGCCGAACTAAAACTTGTGCTGGTTGACCCTAAAAAAGTAGAATTCAACATTTACGGCGATATCGAGAAACATTTTCTTGCGAAATTGCCCGATGGCGATGATGCAATTATTACCGATGTAACCAAAGTGGTGCAAACACTGAATTCGCTTTGTAAAGAAATGGACGACCGCTACGATTTGCTGAAAAAAGCACATGTGCGCAACGTAAAAGAATACAACGAAAAATTTATCAATCGAAATTTGAATCCTGAAAAAGGACACCGTTTTCTGCCTTACATTGTAGTAATTGTTGATGAATTTGGCGACCTGATAATGACTGCCGGCAAAGAAGTGGAAATGCCAATAGCACGTATCGCCCAACTTGCCCGTGCCGTAGGAATTCACATGATCATTGCCACACAACGTCCTTCGGTAAATATTATTACAGGTGTAATTAAAGCCAACTTCCCTGCGCGTATCGGATTCAAAGTATCGTCAATGATTGACTCACGCACTATTCTCGATGCTTCCGGCGCCAATCAGCTTGTAGGACGCGGCGATATGCTTTTCTCGCAGGGCAACGACCTGATTCGTGTGCAATGTGCATTTGTTGATACGCCCGAAGTTGAAAACATAGTTCATCATATCAGCAATCAACAAGGCTACCCTACTGCATTTTATCTGCCCGAATTTGTGGGTGCCGATGGCGAAGGTTTGGATGCTTCGAGTGTGGACTTAAGCAAACGCGATCCGCTTTTCGAAGAAGCAGCCCGATTAATCGTTGCCAATCAGCAAGGTTCTACATCGCTTATACAGCGCAAATTCTCTATTGGCTACAACCGTGCCGGACGTATTGTCGATCAGTTGGAAGTTGCCGGAATTATCGGACCTTTCGAAGGCAGCAAAGCCCGACAAGTGCTTGTGATGGATGAGTATCATCTGGAACAGATTTTAAAACATTTGTAAGGGGAAAAATCATACAATTATGAAACAGTACGAAGCTGTAATATTAACCTTAGAGAAACTTGGTGGAGTTGCTACATTAGGACAGCTAAATCAAGAAGTTTTTCAAATCAAAAATTGTGAATGGAAAACAAAAACTCCATATGCCAGCATCAGACGTATAGTTCAAACTGATAAAAATATTTATAAAATTAAACCT
>CAYNGF010000221.1:0-3917 GCA_964396515.1 uncultured Paludibacter sp. | reverse complement strand
GGTGGGTGCTGGTCGGGCATGACTCGACGAACCAGGCTACCCTGCTCCGGCAGATTGAGGAGGCCGAGGAGAAGCGGCTTACGCACTATTACCTCACCTACCAGGACCGGGGCGGAGGATTCTACGAGATTGAATATGGCCTGATGAAGGGATCAGGGATGGAACCTAATCCTTTTCACTTATGATTTTTTCTGCAGTTGTATGAAGCCAATACCTCGCATTTACAAGGAATAGGATACCGATAATCGGCATTCCGAACATTCAGTAAAGATACAGCAACCCGAGCATGGGTAAGTACCCCGTGTAGAGCAAGAAAATTGCTGTGATAATAGAGCATGCACTAATAAAGGTTGCCAGGTACATCGATGCCTCCCAAACCCTCCCGCCTTTCGGAATTGAGTATAATACTGCTGCTGAGCAGGGAGCGAGCATTAGGAGCGTAAAAGCCCAGAGTTCTCCGCTTGGTCCCATGGGAAATGATCTCAAGAGGTTAAAACTCAGAAGTCCGGTCGCAAGCACAGCAAGGATATCCATGCAGAATGGAAGGTTCAGATACCGGCGGGTCGAATCAGTTTCTGACTCCCGGAAAAGGAGCACCGAGCCGACAAAAGAAACCATGCCGGTAGGAATTAAAATAACAATCCATAAAAATAGGGTGGAACCCCCAGAAGAGCAGTATTGGCCACCAGAAGAACACAGCAGAAGCCAGTGCCGGTGCATGTTTCATCATCATCAGCAATTTCTCGATAAATATTGAGAGACCTGGTAGTCATCCAGTCTGGATATGTGAAGGTATCTCAAGACCAGCGCACGTCGCGAGGTACTCGGCGCCGATTAAGGGCATTCCTATTACTAAATATATGAGGAATGACCCAGATACGTCATGCATCGGGATCTCGATGAAGAGACTACCTGAGAAGAGTATACTAATACCGATAGAAATCAGGGTCAGTATTCTCACATCGCCCTTCATCTCTTTGAGTGAATAGAAAAAAAGTGCACTGAAGGGTGCAAGAAAAAATGGCATAATTTGTCCATTAAGTAAATTGAACAACGTTGCATTGCCATCCAAAGGATATCCGAAATATTCTGGAAACATCGGAGATAAAAGGGATGAAAGGGTTACGACGACTATCGCAACGAGAAGCGGGAGTCCGAGATACCACATCTGAACCTCGTTCTTTATAGAATAAAGAAATATGATAACGCCCGCACATGATATCAAACCAAGGAAAAAAAAGATGGCATCATACCTTTCTGTTCCGAAATAGGGAATTTCATGATGATACGAATTGGTGATGAGGAACACCAAGAAACTGAAAAAAACTGCGGATATCGCGATATATGCAATATTCCTTATGTACTTATTCATACGAATTCCTTCTTTTCCATTCTATTATTCATCTTTACTTTCGCTTCTTCTTTGATATCAGTTCGGAAAGAAAAAAATGAGTTACGAAAAATATTGCATTTCAGACGGTTCAACCGCTGATACATATCTCATAACCTGTTCTTCCTTATCACCACGAACACTTATACATGAAAATGCATACACTGGCAATACATATTTCTGGGCACGGGTTGGAATTTCCATCCAGTAGCCTAGTGATATGTTATTTACCACAAGTTCATTCGAATCATCAGACATTGGTTTCATGATAAGATCGTTGGAAAGTAACCGTTGGTATGCTTCTTCCGGAGAAATAATCTTCACATAGCGGACTGGATTCGGATCCAATTCCCGGACAGAATTTGTAATTCCAACGACCTCGCCTCTTTCCCCAATTGTCACTGTAATACCTGCATTATACACAGCAATGCCCTGAATCTCCTTCGCAAAAAGAACATGTTTCGTCAGAGTATATACTATGTTTGATGTCGGGGAATATTCTCCGTACTGTGATCCAATGCTCACTCTTTCGAAATGCACATCATCCGGAAGAAGGTTTCGGTCAGAAAGATATTTCGTCGCAATAGCATGAGCTTTCTCATCAGAGGGAATATCTGGCTGTGCATTCGTGGAATAAGGATAATATTTTTCAGGAATTCTGTAATTATATGTCCCGGAATTCGGATAGATCGTTAAATCGGCAGCAGGTTCTTTCGAATTATCAGAGATTTCAATAATATCACTCGTTATTTCAGTTTTCTTTGTATTTGTCGATACACCAGCCATATTGCTGATACGCTTCACTTCTGCATCTGTGGTACCAAGCGGGACTGTTTGGTATACCGGATACAAATCGTTTACAACAGGATACGCTGCAGCAGGGACATAGCGTCCTTCTGATCCAATGGTTTGCGGGAAAGAAGGTATTTCGTATTTCCCGTCCATGGAGGATTGAAAATAGGGCATTCCAACAACCACGACAGTGATTCCCAGTATAATAACTGTAAATCCCAATATCATTGTCATTTTCTTCATTTTTCTCATCTCCTATCCGGTACAATAATATAACCAATAACTGACAGTAGCGTCAACTGGTGGATCTGAAATTACCGATCCTTCACCCCAGATATAATCATTTCCGCAAGCCGGATTTTCACCAATTACTCTTAATATTCTTCCTTCTGGTTCAGTGATGTCAAGAGCTGTGAACCATGATTGTTTAACAGTATGGCTTGTAATTAAATAGTTAGCGAGATTGAATCCGTCGTCTTGATTATCCCATCCTTCAGTACAATATCCACAAACCAGATGAACTCCATTCATTGCCCAGTTCGGTAAACTTTTAAATATAAATAGCTCCTGTGTGGTATGACACCCATGAAGGAATATCCACTCAAGATCATTATCTCCCCATTCGCATGTGTTGAATAATGCTACATTGGGTTCAATGAATCTAATCCAATTCCATGTTCCATGTCCAGCGAAGAGAGCAATATCAACACCATCAATATATCTCCAATCGTCCCCTATGGTAAAATGGCCATTTTGTGCTTCGCTATCTCCATTTTCAAACATAGGTACCCATCCAGCATTACCGAGGATGGTATAGAAATCAATAGCGACATTATCGCTCATCGAGAGAGGAGTAATCTGATAATTATTGACCCACTCCACTCCCACTTGGGGATACGAACTGTCATAATGATCTTTGGTACCTGCAAGAGGAATGAGCATACCATTGCCCGTACAATAAAGCCAATAACCCTTACCGGGGTACATCGGTTGACTATCACTATGTGAACCGCTACCGCCGTTGACTATACTATTTTCGTATAGCTGGCTTTCTGCATTATACCCATAGCCGTAAGACCAGATTTGTGATACGGATATAAGTGTATCCCTTGCAGAATGTGCATAAAGATGCCAGACTCCAATGAGGTTCCACCCAGTGTAGAGCTGTTTAGTGCGAATAGTCTGACTCGCTGCATAATTTAATGTAATTAGTTCAGAATCAGCGGAATAGATCCAAATTCCTTCGAGAGGAATTATTTCCGTTGATGGATAAATCGGAATATACATTTGGGTTTGAGCATTATAATAAAACGTTGAATGCCCAGCAGTGTCTACACCTGCAAATACCACAGATGCTGTGTTAGATCCTGATTGTAACCATAGTGGAATTGAAATCATATTCCACCCAGGATATAGTTGCAATTGATTGGAATCAAGAGTCAACATCTCCATCGTTTTTCCATCAATTTTTTCTTCTGATTGCGGAATAAAATCCCCTTCATACCCTGGTGGTAGCGGGGGGGAAGATTGTTGTATTTGCCTTTCAGTTTGGTCAGAAACAATATCTGACCCTCCAGTCGTGATAACAAACATACATACGAGTATAATCACGAATCCAAAGGCAAATGATTCATATCTACCTTTCTTTTTCATGGATTTTCCTCCTTTGTTTTAACAAATACAGGAGGCACAAGGAAAATGCTTTTTTCCAAGGAGAGCAAATTCACTCATGCCC
>CAYNGF010000220.1:0-3945 GCA_964396515.1 uncultured Paludibacter sp. | reverse complement strand
TAAAAAAATAAACAATTCAGCCCTACGCTCAACACGGTTAAGAGCAATAATATGAAAACAAATGATTTTTTAGAGCTTTTTTGTATTTCTGAGTTTGAGATGATTCCGATTTATTTCGATAAAAAAATAATATCATTTACCAGGTTTTCTATGTACGATAAAAGTACTGGCGATGAGTTTATTTTGTGCAAAGATATAAAAGGGAATTATATTTTTTTACAATTATTCGTTGATAATGATTGCGACGGTACTTTTTACCATGCTTACTATATTGACAAAATAGATAATTTTTATTTAGATAATTTTGATATAAATACAGATACTTATTACAACGAAAAGTATTTTTGTAATATTTTGAATCACCTTCGCTTATCTCAGAAATATAATTAAAACAATAATAAAACAATTCAGCCCTCCCACATCACGGTTAAGTGGCAAAATATGAAAACAAAAAGATTCACAACAACAGAAATCGTTACTTATCGTTTGTCTAATTCGACAAAAGTAGTATCATTCGACACAATCGAAGAAGCCGCTGCACACGTAAAAAAAGAACGTGATTTGCACCCACGTAGCAAAAAATTCAATGCAATGATTTTTGATACAGTTGAAAAAACAAGAGTAAACGGTCTTTATTTATAAACAACCCCCCAGCCCTCCGCTCAACACGGTTAAGAGCAATAATATGACAAATAAAAATTTCTCACAGGCGTTAGAAATGGCGCAAAACTTACCACAGGACGCCGCTACTCCTATTTATCAAAGATTTGAATGCTGTTCAACAGCATTCAACGTGCTTTATACTAACACCATAGTAGGCGTGTTTAGAGCTGTTGCTAAACGAAACAGATTCTATTACAAAGATGGGTACTTTTGGGAATTCAACGGGATTGTCAAATTCCATAAAAAGTATTCCAGAAGAGACCTGGTGGTTACAGGGTTTAGCTATGAAATTGTAGGGCTAAAACGCCGTTCCACGCACTTACCAGCCGGTGTGTTAATAGCAAATGTAAAGTTTTTTTAATAACAACCCCCGAGCGATGGTATCAATCGGGGGAACGAAACGGGCAATGTCGCCCGAATCATTAAACAATTATCATTATGAGTAAATTAAACAGGGCAGTCGGTTTTTTTGACTGCAGAGAGTACAAAAAAGGAACGAAGCGCAGTGAGCGCAAAATGGTAGCCGAAGGAGGACGGGTTAACCTTTCGGTTGGATTAATGGAAAATGAACTCACTGACGAAATCAGGGAGTTTGCAAGGCTGCACGAGAAAAGCGGACGTTGGTTTGTTGCGTTCAAAGTTTTTCCGAAAAATTGCAAAGCCTACACAGCGAGTGCAAAGGAAATCACATTCCCGACCAATGAACAGTTGGACGGCGGACAGTTTGAAGTTAACATTGATTTCAGTGTGAAACATGGAACAGGAACGGAACTGAACGGACTGTATGCAAACAAAATTCAGTTCATTAAGAAAATTGATAACTCGTTTGAAGCAGTTGAGGATGGAAGCGATGACATCTTCGGCGAAAAAATTAGCGCAAAAGCGTACGTTGCAGGAGAGCAGGCTATCAATGAATCCGGATTACCATTTTAATAATTAAACATTTTAACAATTAAACGGCGGGGGCGGGCGAGGGCGCAAATTACATGAAAACAACAAATCATTCAGAAGAAATAAAGAATACCCGCAAGGGCGGGTTCGGTGGAAGCGATGCCGAAATGTTTTACATGATAGGAATAAAAGGATTATCGGCACTTAATAACACCTACAAAAAGCGAATACGTGTCGCAAAGGGACTTGATGATTATCAGTCAATCAGTACGCCGGCGATGCAAAAAGGGCATGATTTTGAGGACTGGTACGCAAAGCAACCATTCACACCACTAACGGCAGAGCGTGAGGCGAAAATTACAAACAATATTTTCGCCAGGAATTTCGAAACGTTCGCACACGCTGATTTTTTCGAGTGTGATGAGCATTTCACAACAGATGGCGAGGTTTGGGAATTGAAGTGTGTACAAGACCCTGACAATGCACTGAACGATTATTACGAGCAGTTGCAGTGGTATTATATGTTAGGGGTGAAGAAGGTTTGGCTGGTGGTTTGCGACAGCCGAGCCGAAAGTTTTGAGGCTGGCGTAAAAATGCCTGTGTTGGTTGAACGCGATGATATTGTTATTGACATTATCAGGGAGGGAATTTCAATTTTGGATAAAAACTGGAAAGACCTTGATTTGACATTGCACGATGACTGGACGGAGGCGGATTTACTGCCGTTTGAACATGAATCTGTTTTGATGCTTCGTTCATATCTTGAACAGATTTCGGAACTTGAGAAGCAGGCGGAAAAACACAGGGAAGCTGTTAAACAGTTCATGGAGGCGAACAACGTAAAAAGTATCAAAAGTGATATGTACAGCATTACACTTGTGCCGGAATCAACAACATCGACACTCGATAAGTCAAAGTTGTTCAAAGAACATCCTGAAATTAAAGAGCAGGATTATTTGAAAATAAGTCAGAAAAAATCTTATATAAAAATTACGTTAAAATGAAAGCAAAAGAAATCACGATGCAAATCGTAAAGAATCTCGGTAACTACGAAACCGCCCGCCTTGAGGCGGTTTACGAATTGTTGGACGGAGAGGACATAAACGTTGCGTTTATGTCGGCACGGAATGAACTTGAATCAGCTTTTAAGGCTGCCTATCAAAAACCAAAACATATTGAACGCAAAGAACTGACAATGACAAGCCCTGAATTGAACAGGGTATGTTCTGCGTTACATAACGGACAAACAGACTTAACGGACATTCAGAAGTATTTTATTATCAGTAAAGAAGTTATGAATCTTTTAATTGAAAAAAAAATAATATGAAAACAGCCATCGGAATTATCGGATTTATCATAATACTTATCGTTGCTTTACTCCTTCGCAAATTCTTAAAAAGATTGGCGGAGTTTGAAGAAGAAATACGCAGGCGGAATGGTGATGAATTTTGAAGATTATGGAAACAAAAATAGTAGGGCAGTGGACGGAAAAGGTGTACGGAAATGTATACAGAGATAGTACAGCCAAGATGAGGTTATATATTCTCAAAAATGCTTTCAATGAGATTCCAAACAAATATTGGCATTTATTACTGAAAGACGAAATAAGCTATCCTGAAGTATTAATGCAGGTTTCTGGGAAACGCTCAAAAATAACAAGAGGGATGTTGGGAGCGATTGAAAGTATGGAATGGACGGTTGTTAAACTTAAAGAAGTAATGAACTCCAAACTAAAAGAAACACATCTGGAAGCTTTATCTATCATGTATAATTTTGATTTTGAAAAATTAAAAAATTTCATAAATGGATAATTGGCACGAAAGATTTAAGACAATGAAAAAGGAGTTGGGATTAACCAACTCCGATATTGCTGATATAACAGGTAATTCGGCTGGTGCGGTAATTGAAACGAAAATGAATTTCAAAATCAAAGTTGAAAAATTAGACGATGGTGGCTATATGGCTTCCGTTGATTGGAGTGCTGCCGATGGCGGACAAGTTGGAACGCCTGGTGGAGTTGTTTACGCTGATAGTGGCGGTGAAGCCTACGAGATAATGAAAGGTAGATTGGAGGCAAAAGGTCATTGTGTAGTCGATTGATAGCACTTGTCTATAACGTTTTGCAGCTACACGCAGTTGAAAAATTGCGTTGGCTCAAGCGTTGGATTTTTCAATTGTCGTGTAGCTGCTGTTATAGGCTGGCACGGTTTCATTAAACGAATTTTAAATTTAAACAAATGGCAGAAAACAGTAAAATTGAATGGACAGACCACACAGTAAATTTGTGGTGGGGTTGTGCAAAAGTGCATACAGGATGCAAAAATTGTTATGCTGAACTTAGTCCGGGGTTGGAATATCCAGACACACCCGGCAAATGGAGAATGGAAGAAT
>CAYNGF010000219.1:0-3953 GCA_964396515.1 uncultured Paludibacter sp. | reverse complement strand
CTCAATTTTTTCTCAATTTGAAATATTATGCAAACATACGAGGCGTGTGTTATGCCCTCGTTCATTGTCTTTTATTTAGTTATTTCGCTTTTTATTGAATTGTTTATTAATTCAGATAACTCTACAATAAAAGCACCTCTACATGGAAGAACTTCATTTTCAATTAAGTCTTTTCTCCCAAATACAAAGTCATTGGTTAGCTCCTTACTACGATTCACATTACGCATTAATTCATCTTTTTTTGAAAAATCTCCTTCTCTCAATGAGTCGAGAATTAAAGCATATTGCTGTGCATTGTTTTCAAGTTGAATTAAATAAAGATTTGACATTTGCTGTATCTTGTTAGCAGAATCATAGTAATTACTTGCGTTTTTAATAAAACTACTGTTTTTGTCAAAATAGATTATAAGTTTAAGAAATGAACCAAATAATTTTGACATTTGAAATCGTATGTCTTCAATTTGTTTAGAAATTAGTTTTAAATCATTCTGATTATTCATCAAAACATCAATAATCTTTGTGGTATAATCTATAAAAAATGAAGCTTGATTATAAAAGTCTAACGCAACTTCTTTCTTTTCTAACGAAATTTCAAATTTTATTTGATTCAGGTACTTTACCTCGCTTTTAACAGTTTCAATTTCTTTTGTGATATTGCCAATGTCTTCTTTAGTAGCTGCATTTTTGCCTTTCTCACTCAGATAGCTTTTGAAAAAAACTAAATATACAGAGAATGCAATAATAACAATATTCAAGACAAGATTTAATATTTCCATATCTTATAGAATATGTTGATTATCTTTTATTTATGTACAATTTCTTTATTACTTGCGAAAAGTCAGAACTCCAAATTTCACTTTCTTCCACACGATAGCTAAGAGTTAAGTCAATAGACATGTCGTTGTTAAATATCTTGTAAACTTCCACATATACAACTGGATTTGAACCTAATCTTCTGTTATATGACATTTTATAAGCTGAAATACCGTTGATATTTATTATTTCAGGTTTAAACCATTTCAAAACTTCAATATTGATTTTTCTCAAGCTATTAACTGTCTCAGTTTTAAAAAATTCTTCTAATTTGTTTTTTTCAGTTTCACCAATAGTAAACAGATAACGAGATTCTGGATATTCATTTTTTTTTGATTTCGAGGTCGTTAAAATTATTCGTGAATAATTTTCTGATTTTCCATTTAAATTTAGTCCGACTGGCTGAAAAGTCATTGTTGCTGGCGGAAATTCAATATTGTAAGTTTTTTCAATTTGGTTTATTGTGTGGTCATATATTTTTTGAACTAATGAATTTTCATCTCTTAATTCTAATGTGGGAGGAATAGAAATTTTCCCAATTCCAGTTAGCACATATGTTTTCCAGTTCTGAGATTGAACAAATGAATTAAAAGCTAAGAAAATAAGAAGATAGAATAATCTGAAATTTGTATTTCCCATGATAACGATAAATTGTGAGATTAATAATTATTTACCCATTAAAAGACTCCAACCGGATTTTCCATCTTTTTTTATAAATAGCATTCCGGAAATAGCAAAAACCAACATTATATCGGAAATTATTGTTTTCATAAAAATAGAAGAATCAAAACTTAAATCAAATAAAAGTACTTCTAAAATTGTCTTAGTAAAAATCCAACCAAATGTAATCCATACCCAAATAACTTTTTTTGTTGATATTATTGAGAATAAGCATACCGCATAAATAATCGCTAGAATTGGGTAACCATACGTTGCTAAATTTCCAAAATATTGAGACATTTCGCGTCCAGTATTACTTGCTAACATAAAGGTTCCGAATCCGCCGATAGTAAAAATTACTTTAATGATTTTATTAAAATCTCCTTTGTTCTGATTCATATTATTTATTTTTTTGAGTTGTCAAGTTTGTTTTTTCTTTTTTTTTGAATGGGGCATAACGGTTGAGTGTATGTGCCGTAAGGGATTGCGTAGTAGTTTCTTGTCCACCGATACGAAATTTAGTGCGGGCTGCAATGCTTGAATACCCACTGAAACCCTTATGGCATATACACTTTGTTGGCGTTTCGTTGTTTATTTTTCTCGCTATATTTTCTTTCATTTTTGCTGCATTGTCTTATTGTCCGTGCGTTTGGAGCAGACACACTCTTTGCCAAGTTTTGGCTTGCGTGTCGGCTGGTGCGACTTGGCAATGTGTGTGGCTGTTGAGCGTTGGCATTTCTATTGGTTTAATGTGTTCTCTAATGTCGTCTTAAATTCGTTTTCATTATTGTAGTTGTAGAAAGGAATGGCTGTTATAAGATAAGTGTCCGTGTGGATTTTGATTGTCTTTTGTTCATTTCTGATTTCTTTCAAAAAGTCTTCTTTCCATTTGTCGTGTCCTTTTAAATGTTCACCCTTTGGCTCTATGAAAACCTGAAAAGTCATTTGTTCTCCATCACGTTGTTTACAGAACAGCAAAAAGTCGGGTTCAAAGGCTCGTCCGAGTTTGTCGAAGATTTTAATTTCTCTTTCGTTTCGGATTAGGTAAATGTTTTCAAACTTCTGATTCAGTCCTTCAAATCGTCTGGAAAACAGTTCTACAAATTTCTTTTCTTCACTTGTTCCGTAGTTGGCATTGTAAACATACCAAGGCTCGTTGGCTACCAATGTTTCTTGTCCGTCTGCTCTTTCGCTGTCTTTGTAAACTTTGATTTCTTTGTCTTTGAAAACTTTATGAATGGGTTCTTTGATATAGTCTGAGCCTTCGTATTCTGTAGAATTGCTCTTTATGTCTGCTTCAATGCTTTGCAAAAGTCCGTTTAAGGCTTGTAGGTAGTCGAAATAGCTAATCTCTTTCAGTCTGTTAGCTGTTCCGATAAATGTAATTTCCAACCCTGCTAAAAAGTCTGTGCTATCAATGAAATTAGAAAGTGAACCAACACTCGGAAAGTAATGCGATAAACTGTCGAAATAGAAAAACGGGTTTTGGCTTAATGCAAAACGAACTGTGTTTTTTGGAATATCAGTCAGCTTTACATCTTTGGCTTTGATTACTTCATCATTGGATTGTGTCGGTTCCATTTCAAAAAATGCACTCGACATTCTGCCAACACCCGAAGATAATGTGTGTCGGTAGTTGGTTTTCTTAACGCCTAAATCGGCAAACGATTTTATGTTGTCAAAGCTTTTTGGAATTTTCTTATTAAAGAAAACGTGTCCGTCACGGTAAAAGTCTGTTCCCTTAAAGTCTAATTTTAAAGTCAGTTGTTTGGTAACAAGGTTTTCGTCATCTTCATAAATACCCGAATCCACAAGGGCTTTCTTCAATTCCGAAATGTATCGGCTATCTTCTTTGGTGTGGTAATACAATTCTTCCAGCGTTTTTAAGTCGTTCGAAATATCATCATCAAATTTTCGGGTAAACTTGTCCTGCCCTTCTTCTAAGGCAAACGGAAAATACCGTGCACCACGACCAATTAACTGGGCTTCCGAAAGTGTAGTTTTGCCTGGTTTACCGTCTTTTCCGTCTCGGTCTTCGTAAAGGCGAACAATGTCAAACAAATTCAATACGTCCCAACCTTCGTTCAGTTTCTGAACGGCAAAAACGGCACGGATTGGATTGTTTTCATCTTCCAAAGTGTTGAGCAATATTTGGTTTTGCTCGGCTTCTGCGTCATTGTTGGCACTCAGGCAATTTTCAAATCTGAAATTAGCTTGAATACGTTTTACAATTTCATTGGCTGAAATGCCTTTTGCTTCAAAAAAGCGGAAAGCCTTTTGAACGATTGGAACGGTGGAAGTCTTTTGTATTTTCTCCACCATTGCCACTGAAAAATCATCAATCAGTTTGTGAAAGTTTTCTTTGTTCTGCTCCGATTCTTTTATTGTCTTTTTGGCTTTAAACAGAATTACAGGCTTCAAATTAATATTAGAGATTATTTGAATTAATTTATTATATGGTTGTTTATCAACAATATTCA
>CAYNGF010000218.1:0-4009 GCA_964396515.1 uncultured Paludibacter sp. | reverse complement strand
GCGGGCAAAGCCGTGAAGAAGACAAACGGGAAGAAATTTTCTTCAATGAAATTTTAGCACAAGACGAAATAACCCAGCTTTTAGAACCAAAAGTGCTAACAAATGCTAAAGTGTTTGATAAGGACGGAGAACACCCATTTACAGGTTTTACCCGTGATGCTGAACTAAACCGTAAAAGAGGACTGCCCGAAGATACCATAACCGACAACCTAATTATTAAAGGCAATAACCTTTTGGCTTTGCATACGCTGAAAGAAGAATTTGCAGGAAAAGTAAAACTGATTTACATAGACCCGCCTTACAATACGAGAACAGATGCTAATACGTTTAAATACAATAATAGCTTTAATCATTCTACTTGGCTAACCTTTATGAAAAACAGATTGGAGATTGCAAAATCATTGTTAAGAGAAGATGGAATTATTTTTATTGACATTGACCATTATGAGCTTTTTTATTTAGGTCTAGTTGCGGATGAAGTGTTTGGATATGAAAATAGATTGGGTGTATTAGCTGTTGTTCACAATTTAAAAGGTAGGTATAATGAATTTTTTTCACCAGCTCATGAAAATAAAATTGTATTTGCAAAAAATATTAATAAAGCAAAAATAAAAGAGTATTCACATGACAACTCAAAAGATTATCCTTTAGAAGATGAAATTAGTAAATACAAAATAATAGGTTTACAGAGAACTGGTGATGGTAGTAGAAGAGAAGATAGACCAAATTTGTTTTACCCAATTTATTATTATCCAGAAAACAATACAATTTCATTAGAAAAAGATGATAATTGTGTAATGATACTACCAATTGATGATGAAGGAATAGAAAGGAGATGGAGATGGGGAAAAGATAAAGTAATAAGCGATTGGAAAACAGAACTTCTAGTTAAAAAAACACAAACCGGATATAAAGTTTATAGTAAAATTAGAATTAAAGGAGAAAAACCTAAATCGATTTGGATAAAGCCAGAGTATTCAGGGACAACTGGCACAAATGATTTGAAAAATTTAATAGGTGGAAAGTTATTTACTTATCCTAAATCTGTTGCCTTAGTTAAGGATTCTATTCAAATAAGTACTGAAAATGATGATATTATACTTGATTTTTTCGGTGGAAGTGGCACAACCGCACACGCAGTTTTAGAATTAAATAAGGAAGATGGTGGCAACAGACAATTTATATTGGTTGAGCAAATGGATTATATTGAAACTGTTACTTGCAAGCGGGTTCAAAAGGTTATTGAAAATGATAATTTGCAAACAAACTTCGTCTATCTCGAACTCAAAAAATACAACCAAGCATTTATCGAGCAAATAGAAGTGGCAAAGGACACCGAAACGCTACTACAAATTTGGGAACAAATGAAAGCCAAAAGTTTCTTGAACTACAATGTAGATATCAAAAAACAAGAGGAGCATATAGAAGAATTCAAAACACTGACACTAAAAGAACAAAAGCAACACCTTTGCGAAATTTTGGATAAAAATCAACTGTATGTCAATCTTTCCTCATTGGAAGACGCAGACTTCGCCTGTAGTGATGATGAAAAACGTCTGAACCGTGATTTTTACAAGATGAAATGATTACCAAGATTATTAAATGACCAGGATGGAATTGAAATATTTGACAAAAGAAGAACAAGATAAAATTACACATAGGATAATCGGTTGTGCAATGGAGGTGCATAATACTCTTGGAAATGGTTTTCAAGAAGTAATTTATCAGCGTTGTTTGTCTATTGAATTAAATGAAAACGGTATTGAACACCAGCGAGAAGTTGAAATG
The DNA here is from genome assembly GCA_964396515.1 of uncultured Paludibacter sp. Lineage (GTDB taxonomy): Bacteria > Bacteroidota > Bacteroidia > Bacteroidales > Paludibacteraceae > Paludibacter. The sequence continues at coordinate 2,221 of CAYNGF010000218.1, read as the reverse complement.
CCAATATTTTACAAAGGGCAGGATGTAGGTTTACGAAGGGCTGATTTTTTGGTTATGGGCGAAATAATGGTCGAGCTAAAAGCAATCATTGATTTGGAAGATGTGCATTTGGCACAGGCAATGAATTATTTGGAAGCCTATAATTTGCCCACGGGTTTATTGATAAATTTTGGGGCAAAAAGCCTTCAGTTTAAGCGATTGTTTAATAAATCTTGGCAATCCAAAAATCTTTCTAATCAAGGTTCAGACAATTTAAGGAAGTAATAAAATGTTACCGGAAAAGAAAAAAAGTGAGTTTCAATTATACCAATCCGATGACGGGACGATTAAAATTAACGTCCGCTTGGAAAACAACACCGTGTGGCTTACGCAAGCCGATATGGTAGAGCTTTTTCAGTCATCAAAATCCAATATCAGCGAACATATCAAACATACTTTTGATGAAGGAGAATTAACTCCGGATGCAACTGTTCGGAAATTCCGAACAGTTCGGTTAGAAGGAAACAGGCAGGTAGAGCGTGAAATTGAGCATTACAACCTTGACGTGATTATTTCCGTGGGCTACAGAGTAAAATCGCTTCGTGGCACGCAGTTTCGTATCTGGGCTACCGAACGTCTTCGCGAATATCTCATCAAAGGCTTTACGATGAACGATGATTTGCTTAAGCAAGGTGGTGGCTATTTTGAAGAATTGCTCGAACGAATTAGGGATATTCGTTCATCAGAAAAAATCTTTTATCGTAAGGTATTAGAGATATATGCCACAAGCATAGACTATAACCCCAATGCCGAAATTACCCAACAATTTTTTCAAACCGTTCAAAATAAATTGCACTGGGCAGCACACGGGCATACAGCCGCTGAAATTATTTTTCTGAGAGCAAGTGCCGACAAACCATTTATGGGTCTTACCGCTTTTAAAGGGAAAAAACCAACCAAACAAGAAATTACGGTGGCTAAAAACTACCTTACCGAAGAAGAATTACAAGTGTTGAACCGTTTAGTATCAGCCTATTTGGATATTGCTGAAATCAATGCCATGCAGCGTAAGCCTATGTATATGAAAGATTGGATTGAAATTCTGGACGGATTCATAAAAATGAGCCGTCAGGATGTGTTAACCCATGCAGGAAAAATATCGGCAGAATTAGCACAACAAAAAGCATTGGCGGAATACGAAACCTATAAAAGCAAATCCGTTGATGAACTATCGGAAGTTGAAAAACAGTTTATAGCAAGTATCGAACAAGCTGACAAAAAACTAAAAGCATTGAAACCAAAAAATAAAAAGAAAGAGTAATGGCTTTTTTATACGATATAATAGTCCAGGAATTTGGTAAAAGAGCTATTGCACAAGTTACCGTTCCTAATCACATAACCGACAATTTAAAGCCCGGATTTGGTCAGCGACCTTATCAGATTGAAGCGTTTCAGCGTTTTATTCTTTGCGATTCAGAAGATTTTGAAGGCAAACCCAAAAGACCGTTTCACTTGCTTTACAATATGGCAACGGGTAGCGGAAAGACTTTGATAATGGCAGGTTTGATGTTGCACCTTTACCAAAAAGGCTATCGCAACTTTTTGTTTTTTGTAAACAGCAACAATATCATTCAGAAAACCAAAGACAATTTCCTCAATCCGCAGGCTTCAAAATACTTGTTCAACGACAAAATTGTGATTGAAGGAAAAGAAGTGCTCATTAAAGAAGTAGAAAACTTTGAAGAAGCCGACAGCCAGAATATCAATATCAAGTTTACCACCATTCAACAGCTTCATATTGACCTGAACAATACCAAAGAAAACAGCGTAACCTACGAAGATTTTAAGGACAAGAAATTAGTTTTGATTGCTGATGAAGCTCACCACTTGGTAGCAGGAACAAAATCGGGCAATTTGTTTGGCAGTTGGGAAGATACCGTAAAGAAAATTCACGATTCCAATTTTGAAAATATTTTGTTAGAGTTTACCGCAACCATTGACACCGACACGGCAGAATTGGTAAAACACTATCAAGACAAAGTAATTTTCAAATACGACCTTGCAGAGTTTCGTAAAGACAAGTATTCCAAAGAAATTAACCTTATCCGTTCTTTGTATGACGAGCAAGACAGAATCATTCAGGCCTTGATTTTGAATTTGTATCGTCAGGAATTGGCAACTTCAAACAATAGACTTTATTTCGATTAATATTATATATCGCTGTTATTCAGCGTGATTCTTA
>CAYNGF010000217.1:0-4045 GCA_964396515.1 uncultured Paludibacter sp. | reverse complement strand
TAAATATATTAACTCAATAAAATTCAAATAAAACAATGAAAACAACAAATGTATTTCTAATGCTGGTTTTAAGTGTGTTGATTGGATTTACTTCGTGTAAACCCGAAGTAGTAGATAACCCGAACAACATTCTTGCCGAAAACATGATTACTGTAAAAGGTATCACCGATATTCAGGTTTTGCTCGACAACAAAGCAAAAACGATCGACATTTCTATTCCCTACGAAGCAAAGGATTCTATTACGAAAATTACTGTACTTTTCAACGATTTACCTGCAGGTGCAATGGTTTCTCCATTAAATGTGGTAAAAGATTTTTCGAACAATCAACGTCACCAATATTCCGTAACTTTTCAGGATGGTACCATCAAAGTATATAGTGTGGGTGTAACGTTTGCAGGATTGCAACCTAAATTTACAAAACTGACACTAAACGGAGTGCAAGTTAAACTGGAAAACAATGTTTGGATTGCACAACTTTTAGCCTCTGAGGATCTGAAAACTGTGAAAATTGCTTACGAAACTAATAATTCAGCTGTTACAGTTAAAATAAAAAATACCGACAACGATGATTATGTGGCACTCGACACAACGGCTGTTAACAACAAATACAACTTTGAAGATAAACTCAACGGTAGGAAATTTAAATTGGAATATAATGGAGTTGCTAATATTATTACAGTTAAAGTGGTAACCTCAGGTTATTCGAAAATTACCAAAGTGTGGCAAACTTTTGCGAATTTCGGGGATCCTGATTTTTATGGTGTTGCTGCTTTGGCTGGTACAAATCCTGCAACAGTGATACCAGCATCTCCCGGTACCGATGCATGGGATCGTGGCATAGCTATGGACGATAATTACATTTACATTGCACGTGGGAATAAACACATGTCGGCTGAAGCAGGAACTCCACCAATTTATCCGGCTTATGGTATTATTGCCATTAAAATCTCCGACAAATCAGCCAAACTGCTCGACCGTACTGGTATGTACACAACAGGTGAAACAGGTCTTGGCGCTCATGGTACTACTGATGTAAATGTGATAGGTGGTAAAATCGTTGCCTGCAACTTAGCAAATGCCGCTAATAATGTTCTCAAAGTATTTGTTTGGAACGATGTTAATTCAGCACCGACACTTTTATTCTCGTACAATGTTGGCCCTTCTCCCAACCCGCGTTTGGGTGATAAATTTACTTTCGAAGGCGATTTAACCAATGGAAAACTACGTTTCTTCGATTACAATGCCAACAATCGCTATTACGAATTTTCAATTACTGCCGGTGTGGTAAACACAACTCCGACAATTGTAACCGTTCCCGGAATTCTCGAACCAAGTACAGGTGCTACGGCAGGTGCAGTGTATAAATTCAGTGCTTCTGAATATTTGTTCTCTGGTACAGGTAAGCAAGCTGTTGTATTTAATCCGACAACATTGGTTACCACTTATAAAACTCCGGGAGCAATTTTCCCATCGAGCCAGGTTGGCGATGCATTCTTAACTTTCAACGATAAAAATTATTTGACCTATTTGTACGCTACTGATAGTTTCAAACGTTGGGTATTGACCATTCGTCCACTCGATTATCCAACTTTAGCCGAAAGTTTGGAAAAAATATCACTTACAAAAGCAACCTATATTAATCTTTCCGGACCCGGTTATACCGATGTCTCCAACGTTGCAAACGGCAATGGTACAGGTAAAGTGTATATTCATAAAACAAACGGTGGTATTACTTATATTGTAGCAGTAGCTACCAATCAGGGAATTGGTTTGTTTAAAGTAGAATAAATTTAATGTGAATAACTCAAAGGCATCAGCAAAAAGTATTACACAACACTTTTGCTGATGCTTAATTTAATTGTATAAATATGCGTTACATTTTATATTTTGCATTTTTATTGACTCTTTTCACTTCGTGCGAAGATTGGTTTAAGTCCGGTTCGTCCGAAAATCTGATTTTACAGGTCGCTGTAAAAGAAGATCCGGATGCATTTATTGTATTCAATTCTGATTCGGACACGATAAAAATTGCGGTAAAAAAAACATTGTCGCTCGAAGCTTTAACACTCAATTTTTCAATATCGCCAAAAGCAAGTATAAATCCTGCTTCAGGAGTTGTACAAAATTTCACTACACCTGTGAAATATACTGTTACTGCCGAAAATGGCGATAAGCGTATTTATACCATTAGTATCAATAATTTTTCCGATGAAAAGAAAATTTACAGGGCATCTATTCCTGCTATGTTTCAGGATGGTACCGGTGTAATAACTGCAAATACAGTGACTTTTACTGTTCCTTTTGGCACTAATCTTACAAATTTAATTGTTGAAGCTACATTATCCGAAGGCGCAAGCGCAAGTCCGGCATTTGGCACTCCTCAGAATTTTACAACTCCGGTTGTTTATACCATAACAGCTGCTAATGGTACCAAAACCAACTTTATAGTAAGTGTAAATCATGCAGCTCAGGAAACCGGAGTTCGTGCCGTTTGGGTTACAAATGTGGCAAGTGAAGTGTTATTTTCCGAAGCGAATCTCACAGCAATGGTCGATAAATTAGCTGAATTGAATTTTAATACGATTTGTGTAAGTACATACAATAAAAGTCAAACATTATTTCAAAGTCAGACATTGGCAAATGTGTTGGGTATTTCGCCGGCTCAAACAGTTATGGATAATTGTAGTTGGGGTGATGTGTTGGGTAAACTAATCGAAAAAGCTCATGCCAAAAATATTAAGGTTATTGCGTGGTTCGAGTACGGTTTTGCTTCGCATTATTCAGGGCAACCACAACCACTTACTGATAAAAAGCCTGAGTGGGTAAGCAAACAACAGGATGGAACGCAAACCGTAAAAAATAATTTTTACTGGATGAATGCATTTCATTCCGATGTGCAAAAATTTCTGACTGATATGATAGTGGAATGTGTTACGAAATATCCGGGTTTGGATGGCATTCAGGGCGACGACCGTTTGCCTGCGCTGCCTGCACATGCCGGTTACGACGATTATACTAAAAATTTGTATAAAACCGAAACCGGTAGAGATTTACCTTCATCGCCAACCGAAACGCAGTTTTTTAACTGGAAAGTGCAGAAAATGACGAACTATGCAACTGCTTTGTACAATGCAGTGAAAACTGCACGTTCAACTTGTTTGGTTACCTGGGCACCAAGTGCACGTGGCTGGGCAAAAGATAATTACTTGCAGGACTGGCCTCAATGGGTTGCTAACGGCAAAGCCGATTGGCTTTCGCCACAGCAATACCGTAACGAAAGTCAGGGATTAACCTCCTATACAACGTTGATTGATGGTGATATTTCGGCAGTATTTAACACCGCCGAGTTGCGAAAAAAATACGTACCGGGTATGTTGGTCCGCAATGGCAGTTATTTGCCAACCGATGTTTTTTTAGCTAAAATGATGCAATATAACCGCTCAAAAAGTGTTTATAGCGAGTCGACATGGTTTTACGAAGGTGTTATTCCCAAACAAAATGTTTATAAAGCACTTTATCCTGGCAAAGCGATTTTTCCATTTTGATTTTTTTTATGAATAAATATTTTATTTATTTTATGATATCGAATTTGGGATTGCTAATGCTATCGTGTAACGATGATTACAGCAATCCGAAAATTCAGATACCTGCTCCAACTGAATTGTTGATTACCAAAACTTCTGCCATATCGGTAAAGTTGACGTGGAAAGATAACAGCAAAGGTGAAGATGGTTTTAAAATTGAGCGAACGGTAATCGGAACTTCCGAACTCCAAACTTTTATTGTGGATAAAAACAGTACAGAGTTTATTGACAATACAGTCGAGGCTAAAACCTACAAATATTCTGTCTCAGCGTTTTACAAGGAAAGAAAGTCCGATCCGGCAAGCATAATTTATCAGCATATTCCGGTAGGCGACCCTGGCAACTTTAAAATAGAAATTAAAGAAAATAAAATTGAACTTAGTTGGGCGGCTGCGTTAGGCGATATTGATGGCTATAGCATTGAACGAAAAATAAATAATGCTTCGTTTGTCGTTCTTG
>CAYNGF010000216.1:0-4073 GCA_964396515.1 uncultured Paludibacter sp. | reverse complement strand
GAGTAACTAATACAGAGTAATAATAAGCTCTCAAAAGTTTAGCTTCTGCAACCAGCGTTTTAATATCTGCTTCATTGCCATTTAAAAGTTTTGAAGATAAATCAACAACTTTGTTACACGTTGCAATTGAACCCCATGCGAAGTCCCATGTATTTCTAACAACCCCCGAATTGGTTGTGAATTCCTCGTACGCCATTAAATCTTTATAGGTATTATGATTGTTGTATGGAAATGTCCACAAATCGGTACCAAGCTCGGAAACCAAACCATAAGGCATACCTATTAAAGAGCCCCAAAGACCGGTGTAACAATTTGATTGAAATGCCTTCCATCCATCAAAATTACTAAGAACATTTTCTTCGGATAATGCAGATGGGTTATATTCGTCCAAACTGCAAGATGAAACTGAGAATAACAATATCAATCCAAAGGTTGAGTTGTATAATATTCTTTTTATATTCAAGTTTTTCATATTTATGAATTTTTTATAGTTTAACAATTAGAATGTAACATTAAGTCCCACAACAACCTGTTTTGTGAGAGGATAACTTAATTCACCATTCATTTCGGGATCGTATTGTTGTAGTAAATGACTTTTAGCAACAACTAATGGATTTGTGATCGTTCCGTACAAACGGAATTTTTCAATGGAAGCTTTCTTTATTAATTTTTTGGGCAATGAATAACCAAGCGTAATGTTCTTTATTTTAAAGAATGAACCATCCACATAATTTAAACCGGAAAAACCAGTCATAGTTGATGTTGTTGCCAGATAATTCATAACAGGAAAATCGTTTGATGGATTTTCAGGCGTCCAATAATTGAAGTATTCAGGGAAAGTCCTCGATGGACTTGCATTTGTGGCAAATGAATTAGGCTGATACCAGCCAAGCATGTTATAACTAATCATTTGTCCCCAACGCATATACATATAAACTGCTAAATCAAAATTCTTATACCTGAATGAGTTTTGGAAACCAAGTGACCAGTCAGGTGAATTGTGACCAAGTATCTGATAATCATTGGTGCTGTAAGTATATTTTGAACTTGCTGCGGTTAAAGAAGCCTCATATAGTTGCGCTGTTGCCAAATCGGTATAATAATATGTTTTGGTAACCGTGCCATCTGTAGCGGTAACAGTTTTCAAGAATACTCCATCGGCAAGTTTCTCCATAAATGGAACATTTACTTTTAAATCACCGGGGCGTTTACCAAACACGGCAGCATCTTTTTCTTCTCCAATTTGCCAAACACCATCTAACTTATAATTGCGGAATGAGTTAACCGGTTCGCCAATAGTAAGTGAATACACACCATTTGTAATGTTGTTAGCTATACCACTGGTCAGTTTCAGAATTTTTTCCTTATTATATGAAAATGCAATGGAGCTTGACCATTCGAAATCTTTAGTAACAATATTGCGGGTATTCAGTGTAGCTTCGAATCCTTTATTTAAAGTTTCGCAAATATTCATATTTGTCAGATAGTTCGATCCGGGAGTATAGGTACCATAAATAGAAGGCAGTGATACACTCCAGATAACACCTTCGGTTTTTGTTTTGTAAACATCAAGTGCTAAATCTATTCGGTTTTTTAAAAGATTAATATCTAAACCTATATTTGTATTGAATGATTTCTCCCAACCTAAATCAGCATTTGTAATATATCTTGAATTTCTGTAAAACGGAACTGTAGTTCCACCTAATGCCATATTACCACTTTCGAGCGAGTTTATTGAACTAAAAGGCGAAATGTTTGATGTTCCCGTTACTCCCCATCCAACTCTTAATTTTAAATTATCAAGCCAATCTTTGGTGCCAGCCATAAATTGTTCTTCGGAAATTCTCCATGCAGCTGAAACTGCCGGAAAATTATCCCATTGGTTAGTATAATAAAGCACCGATGAACCATCATGTCTTATTGACGCAGATAATAGGTATTTTCCCATATAGGAGTAATTCAAGCGTCCTACAAGCCCGAAGGTTTTTGACATTGAATAAGAACTGTAAGCCGAAGTGTTGGCGTCGCCGGTAAAATAATACCATTTAAAATTATTGTTCAAAACATTATTCTGAACCATGGAAGTATTTATATTTTGTCCGGAATTCCACGATGTAACACCCGTAAATGTAAAATCATGCTTATCGGCCACTTTTAAATTGTAGGTAAGAATATTTTCCCACTGATAACCAAACGATCTGTTTTGATCGATTGAAGCTTTAGCAATACCTGCATTGGTATAAGTGTAATTGACCGAACCTATACCATCGAACCTGTAAGTATTGGAATAATTTAACCAAACACTACCGCGTGTCAAAAAAGATAAACCTTTCAATGGTTTTATTTCAATATATGGATTTAATTTGATTTTTGTGTTGTTATCCACATTGGCATAAACACCCGGCTGATAATTTAGAAGAAGATTATAAACATTGTTTCCAAGATTCGTATTTAATGTTCCATCTTCGTTATAAGGACGTACAAGCGGGTCGGTTACCAAAGCATTTTCGAGTTTGTCCTGTGCTTTATCCCTGTTTAGATACGAAAGTTGCAACGTGCTACCTATTGAAAGCCATTTCTTTATATTATGGTCAATACGCATATTTGTAGAATATAGTTTGTATTGATCACCTTTGTACTGACCCATTTCGTCGGTGTAGTTGAATGAAATATATCCTTTCGTTGATTCATTTCCACCTGAAACTCCCAAACTGTAATTTTGTGTTGAAGCGCTTGTTTGTAAAAATTCTTTTGCCCAATCTACAAATTTTCCATCTTTAAAAATGGCATATCTTGCTGTTCCGAAAATAGTTTCATCATCGGCTTCAGTTTGCCACAATGCACCTGTACGTGTCCACTGAGATGTTTTATCATCCCAAACATATTTGTAAGCATCGCGTTTTGCCTGCAAATATGATTCGCCAGTACGCATTTTTGGTGTAACCGACCATCCATTGTATCCGTAATAAGAATTTAATTCTATATTTAATTTCCCAGGTTTTCCGTTTTTGGTAGTAATAATTATTACGCCATTTGATCCTGCCGATCCGTAAACTGCTGTAGAAGATGCGTCCTTCAGCACGTCAATAGATTCGATATCGTTAGGATTTAATGTTGCATAATCGCCGGGTAAACCATCAATTAAAAACAATGGTGTTCCACTTGCCGTAAATGACCTGTTGCCACGTAAAAGCATTTTAACTCCGGCTCCCGGTTGACCTGAACTTCGTGTAATGTCAAGTCCTGCCACTTTCCCCTGCAATGCTTCAATTGGGTTTGGGCCGGGACGCATAGTAATATCCTGGCTTTTAACAGTTGATACTGCTCCCGTTAAGTCACGTTTTTTTACAGTACCATAACCAATTACTACTACTTCATCCAATCCTTTGCTTTCAGGTTCCAATCTTACATTGTAATTTCGTAGATTAGAAACAGTGATATTTTGAGTTTCATAACCCAAATAACTTACACGTATTAACCTGCAATCCACAGGAACGTTTAATTCAAACCGTCCGGAAACGTTTGTAATTGTCCCGATACTTGTACCAGGCACTACAACGTTAGCTCCAATCACAGCCTGACCGTTTTCATCCACTACTGTTCCTGTAATTGTTTTTTGATTTTGTTGCATTTCTGCGTTTGCATTGTTTTCTGTTTTAGCCGTACTCAAAGTGCTGGCTTTCAGTGTTGTTATTCCCAAAATCAGAAAGAATAACAAAACATAGCTTGTCCTTTTTTTTATTTTCATGATATTAAAATTTGGTGATTTTAGTTTCTTCTATTGTGAAAATATTGTTTATTTAAGACATTAATTATTAAAAAAATTTTGAATGTAAACAGGATATAAATTATATGAAACTTTTATATTTGTAAGTAAAAACGGTTAAAATTTGGGTTTGTAACCTAGACTCATTTATGAGAAAAACAAGAAAATAACGTTTTAACGATTTTTACATCATTAAAAAATCAAAGAAGATTACTTAACATTTCGTAATCCTTATATTTATACATTCAATTCAAATGCTGAATTCAACTTGCAAATGCAACTGAATTCTGATTAATAATTTGTTTAA
>CAYNGF010000215.1:0-4165 GCA_964396515.1 uncultured Paludibacter sp. | reverse complement strand
AGAATATTCTCGACAACAGTAAGGGTTGTTTTAGCAATTAATTCGCCCCGCTCAATTACAGGGTTAATGAAAACACCTTCGGGCAGCGATTTCTGTACTTCTTCCACCCTTTGTTTTACATCATGTATTACAGTTTTGGAATTGGCATTTTTCAGCATCATTATCTGTCCCATTACTTTTTCACCCTGACCGTTACCTGTAATAGCGCCATAACGGTTGGCATGCCCGAAGCTGACCTTAGCTATATCTTTTACCAGAACCGGCATGATACCTTTGTGTGATACAACAGTATTTTCAATATCCGACAGACTTTTCATTTGCCCATCGCCGCGAATAAAATAACTCTGACCGGTTTTTTCGATATAAGCTGCTCCGGTAATGCTGTTGTTATTTTCGAGAGCCGTAAACACTTCACTTAGAGTAATATTCAATGCAGAAAGCTTTTGCGGATCTACTGCCACCTCGTATTGTTTCAGAAAACCGCCCCAACTGTTTATTTCAACTACGCCATGAATACCTGAAAGTTGGCGTTTGACAATCCAGTCCTGTATGGTACGCATATCGCTTGCAGAGTAACGATGCTCGTAACCCGGCTTTACATCGAGGATATATTGATAAATTTCACCCAGACCGGTTGTAACAGGACCCATTTCGGGCTTGCCAAAGCCTTCGGGAATTTTTTCGGATGCTGTTTTAATTTTCTCGGCAATAAGTTGACGTGGAAGATACGTTCCCATTTTTTCATCGAATACAATGGTAACCACAGATAAACCAAATTTCGAAACCGAACGAATTTCGATAACTCCCGGCAAATTTGCCATTTCAAGCTCGACCGGAGCTGTAATAAATTGTTCGATTTCCTGAGTAGATAAATTTCCTGAGGTTGTTATTACCTGAACCTGATTATTGGTAATATCGGGTACAGCGCCTACAGGTATATTCAGAATAGCAAAAATACCAAAACCTGCAATCGTTACGGTAATTAATATTATTATCAGCTTATATTTTATGCTGAAATTTACAATTTTTTCCATTTGAAAAAGTTTTACGCGAAAACAAATAAATTAAATTCCGTAAAATTACTTTTTCTTTTTTTAAATACAAATATCAAAAAAAAAAAAACAGAACAGATTTAACTATTGTAGCAATCAGGACGGTGATAGCGGTATTTTTCTTTTTGCTTATTCACTTCCGATTTGAGATCACAGCCTTTGCAACCATCGCAAGGCGATTTATCTTTTTTTCGAGCGATCCGAACAATTGACAAAATTACATAACCTACGGTTAATGAAATAATTATATATACAAGAATATTTTGGAACATTTTAGTGGTAAGTTTCAGAATAAATTTTTAAAATAAACTACCGATTTGATACGTAAGAAAAGCAGCCAACCAGGCGAGTGCGGTTGTGTAAAACATTGTAAAAACAGCCCAACCGGTACTTGCTTCCTTTCGGATTGCAGCAAGAACTGCCACGCACGGAAAATAAATCAATACAAAAAGCATAAATGCAAAACTTACCAGGGGAGTAAATACTTGTTGCCCTTTCAATGCTCCTGTAGCATGTTTTTGCTCGGTGAGTTTATTTTTTAAAGTTTGCGAATCGTCAGCATCAGCCTGATATAAAACAGCCATTGTACTGACTACAATTTCTTTAGCGGCCAAACCTGTGAGAATACTCACACCCATTTTCCAGTCGAAACCAAGTGGTCTGATTACCGGTTCAATGGCATGTCCTAATTTTCCGATATACGATTTTTCCTGTCTTTCGGATTCTTTCTGCAACTCATAACTATGAATGAGAGTTGCTTTTTTTTCAGTAGATAAAGAAACATCAGTTTTGAGCTTTTCAATTTCAGCATCATAATCTCTTGTAAATTCAATGTTTTGTGGGAAATATCCCATTGCCCAGATAATAATTGATGCAACAAGTATAACCGAACCCATTTTTTTCAGGTATTGCTGACTTCTATGCCACATGTGCATGGTTGTATTTTTGATGGTCGGAATACGGTATGGGGGTAACTCCATAACAAAGGGCACTTCTTTTCCCTGAAAAGCTATACGCTTCATTATTAACGCTGTAACTACTGCTATTACAATACCTATCATGTAAATTAGAAACAGATAAAATCCCTGATTATCGGGAAATATGGCAGAAATTATGAGCACATAGACCGGTAAACGAGCGCTACACGACATGAATGGCGTAATTAACATGGTAAGAATTCTGTCTTTCCGATTTTCAAGCGTTCGTGTAGCCATAATGGCAGGCACGTTACAACCAAAGCCCATCACAAGCGGAATAAATGATTTACCGTGCAACCCTATTTTATGCATCAGTTTATCCATAATAAACGATGCCCTCGCCATATAACCAGTATCTTCCATAAGCGAAATAAAGAAAAACAGTATGAGTATGTTGGGTAAAAACACAATAACCCCTCCTACTCCACCTATTACACCATCAATTAACAAATCAGTTAATGACCCAACAGGCAAAACACTCCTGAGCCATTCACTCAGTAAGCCCACGCCTGAATCAATCCATTCCATGGGATAACTGCCAATGGTGAAAGTAGCCTGAAACATCAGCCATAAAAAGAAAATAAATATTGGAAAACCCCAAATACGATGGGTAAGTATATTATCAAACTGCTGTTTTTCTTTACGTTTATCGGTTTTTTTAATTTTTAAGGTTTCTTTGAGGGCACCATCAATAAAACCATATTTCGCATCGGTAATTACAGTTTCAGAGCGTTCGTTGTATTCCTTCTCGAGATATTCGATAGCCCGAGAAGCTACGGACATTATATTAACGTAATTTTCGAATTTGCTGAGCCATTCAGCCATATTCTTATCATTTTCAAGCAGTTTGATCGCTACAAATCGGGAAGAAAGTTTTACTCTGATAGCAGGATTTTTCCAGATTTCGTGCTGAATGTCATTAATTGCTTTTTCGATAACCTGGCCGTAATTGATATGAATATGTCGTACTGTTGCATCCCGATCTTCAAACACATCTATCAGTTTTTCGAAAAGGGCATCCACTCCCTTTCCTCGTGATGCTACGGTTGGTATTATCGGGATGCCAATCATTTCGCCCAACGATTGATAATCAAAATCAACACCTTTATTTTCCAACTCATCGTACATATTCAGAGCAATAACCACCTTGATATTCATGTCGATAAGTTGGGTTGTAAGAAAAAGATTTCGTTCAAGATTAGATGCATCAATAACATTTACCACAATGTCAGGGTGATTTTCGGTAATATGTTTTCGCACAAAAAGTTCTTCGGGTGAATATTCGGTTAATGAATATGTGCCAGGTAAATCGACAGTGTGAAATTGGTATCCATTTTTTTTGAATATTGCCTCTTTTGCATCAACCGTTACGCCACCATAATTTCCCACACGTTCATGCAAGCCCGATGCGAAGTTAAAAAGTGTAGTTTTTCCGCAATTTGGATTTCCTACCAAAGCTATATTAATATGGTTTTTCTTCTTGTTTAATGTAAGCTTCAGGCGCTCTTCGTCAATTACACCCAAAAAATCGGACGATCCAAAATCATAGATATTTTCTTTGGAATCAATCGAAACTACTTCTACCAAGGCAGCTTCCGATCGGCGTAATGTTACATTGTATCCTAAAATTTCATACTCAACAGGATCCTGTAAGGGTGCATTTTTTATAACACGAACTCTTTTCCCCTTGACAAAACCCATTTCGGTAATGCGTTTTCGAAAAGCACCATGACCAAGTATTTTTATTATTATGGCTTCGCTGCCGGTAGGTATTTCTGAAAGATATGTATTGTTAATTTCGGAACCGATACTATTCATATTTATTTTTACCCAGTAAAATATTCGTTTTACTGTTCAAATTTTTTGTTCATTAACTTTAAATTTCAAAACCAAAGCGAAAAATACCAAGAAATGCATTCTTAAGTTTCTTTCCGCTTCCTGCAGGATTTACAATATACTGCAAATCGGGACGAATATACAAATTTTCAGTAACATTGAAATGATACATCAATTCAAAAGCTGTTTCGCTCCGTACCTTGTCTGAATTTATACCTGCTTGTGCAATTGCAAATCCTATGTGGTCATTCGATCTTCTTTTAAATAAACCATTGATGTTAATACCCAAGCTGAAAAAAT
>CAYNGF010000214.1:0-4196 GCA_964396515.1 uncultured Paludibacter sp. | reverse complement strand
TTTACAGTACTGATGAATCCCGTTTAGAAAAATGTAAAATTTTGTATGGCGGTTACGATTCAAACAACTGGGCTATTTATATGCGAAACAGTAACGTGGTGAATAATTGCGAGATTAAAAATTCGTATAACGGAATTTTATTTACAAAAAATGCCCGAATCACCAACAATAGTTTTGTAAATATGCCAAAATATACCTTAGGCTATACTTTGAGTACCGGCAATCCTGTGCTAACCGGTAATACGGTTTCAAATATGGGTTATATTGGCATTTTACTCGATGGCAACGTAACCAATGATTCGCCCACGCTGCGAAAAATGAATTTTGCCGGATATACTAATTTACCTTATATACTTACAGGTGTTTTTAATATTGCACAGGGAAATTTAGTAACCATTGAACCGGGAGTTGTTATAAAATTCCACAATTACTGGAATCAGGGAATATTGGTAAATGGTGGATTAAGAGCTGTAGGAACAAAAACACAAAAAATAATCTTTACATCCATTCAGGACGACTCTGCCGGTGGCGATACAAATAACAATGGTACCGGCTCGGTTCCGGGTTACGACGACTGGAAAGGAATTTGCTTCAGCAGTACATCGAGCGACGCAGATAATATACTTAAAAACTGCGAAATACGATATGCAGGGGATGGTCATGTAGATGGTTCGTACACAAATGCTCCTCTTGCCATTTCAAGTTGCAGGGTGTTAGTTGATTCAGTTAAAATCAACTTTTCATCACGCTGCGGTATTGCCATTTTCGGCGATGCCAACCCGGAAATTAAAAACACTACAATTTCAAATATCGGCTGGGAACCAATTTATATGGATATGTTTGCAAATCCGAAGTTTGACGAAAACATATCGCTTGCAAATGTGGCAAACATTGCAATAAAATTAAAACCCGGAGTTGTTAGCGGAACAGTTCCTAAAAGAAGTTTTGCAGGTTACAATCCGATTACGTATGGTTGGTTCGATGATGCCCTGACAGTTAATGAACAGTTAACTATACCTGCCGGACTTACATTTAAAGGTAGAGGCAGATGGAATATCAATGGAAAACTTAACATTCTCGGGACACCGGATAATCCTGTTGTTTTTACTACACCCGAAGATGATGCCTATGGAAATCCGAAAGATGGTCATCAAAACGGTCAGGCTGGATATAATCAAGATGCAAATTATTTTGTGTTTTACAATGCATCAAATGACTCAAGTGTGATTGAAAATGCAATTTTCAGATATTCGTATCAGGTTCCTATACAATTGAACAATGCATCCCCAACCATACGCAATTGCAAGTTCGAAAATTTCAGTAAGATAGCGATTTCGTTGGCAGGTAACAGCGCTCCGGCTATTAACAACTGTGTTTTCACTAATGTAAGTTATCCGTTTAATACTTCATTGTTAACCTATCCATCATCAACCGTTGGAAATGTAATGACAGGAAGTACCGGAAGAGGAATTCGGGTAAATAATGAAACACTCACTCAGGATGCATATTTACCAAAAAGAGCATTCGGAGGAATAAATAATATCCCCTATATTTTCAAAGATTACACAATTGGCAGTTCTGCAAAACTAACTATTGAACCCGGAGTTGTTCTGAAGTTTGAAGATTTTGGGTATATGAGTGTACGGAATGGTCTGATAGCCAATGGAGGAAATTCAACCGATAGCGTTATCGTGTTTACTTCGGCAAGAGACGATTTCTATGGTGGCGATACCTATAATAATGGCACTGCCAATGCGCCCTGGAATAATGCATGGCAGGGAATTTATTTCTTGAATGAATCAATTGATGAGGATTGTATTATAAAAAACGCTATTATCAAATGGGGATCATATTATGATTATGGAGGTGCAGTTACTTGCGATAATGCTTCACCATCTTTACAAAATATCAGATTCGAAAAAGGTTATCATGGCATAATGTGTCTCAACACATCCTTCCCAACCATTTCCGATTGCGATTTTATTGATACGGAATATAACAACGGCTACGCTGTTTGGAATAAAAACTCTGCTACAACGGTTACAGCTTCAAATTGCTTCTACAATTCGAATACAGGACCAAGACATTCTACAAATCCTACAGGAACCGGCTCGCGTGTTTCGGATTATGTAAACTTTACACCGTTTAAAACATTTATGGGTAAAGCCGAATTGGGAGATGTAAGTTTAAACGGAACAATTACAGCTTACGATGCATCGCTTATTTTGCAGCATCTTGTTTCCAATATCACGCTAACTCCAACACAACAAAAGGTCGCAGATATTACCCGGAACGGAGCTATTACATCTTATGATGCTTCACAAATTTTGCAGTACAATGTTGGACTGATACTCACATTTACTCCAAATCCTTCGTTGATTAGAATGAATGCTCCGGCAGTAGCAAGCGCTGATATAATGTTTGGAACTATGATACCGGCGGTTGAAAAGGGTGAATTTATTGTTCCGGTTCAGTTAAGTTCCGGTTCGGGAGTGAAATCGCTCGATTTGCAACTGGCATTTAATGCTGAACATTTAAGCTTAACAAAAGTAAGTACAGCAAATCTGAACAGCAATATTTCCTTTGCAAATTCAGAAAATGCTATTAGTGGTAATCTGAATCTCTCCTTAGCATCGGCTTACGATCTCGATTTAACAAACGGTATTGTTTATCTGACATTCAAACTTAAGAATTCAGCTATCAGCGAATCCGAAATCAGTGTAAATAATGCAGTTGCCAACGAAGATGTTCTTACAAATCCGATTGTGCCACTTACAGTTCAGACAAAAATAATCAGTAGTATAAATAATTTGTTCGACAATAAATTATTTAAATCTTATGTTGCTAAAAATGAAATAAGAATTGAATTGAACTTACAATCGGGAGAAAATGACATTGCAATAAATATTGCTGATGTTTCAGGAAGAAGTATTTACCGGAATACATTTGGTTCAACAAAAAATATTCACATTCCTTTTGCCGAATTGGGTAATTTACAGAATGGAGTTTATCTTATTCAGATAAATGCCGGAAGTAAAAACTATTCTGAAAAACTTGTAATCAACCGGAATTAGAAACAGGATTTTTAAATTTGAATTTTATTAAATGAAGTTTCAACATTAAACAATCAGACCAATGAAAAAACTAAATAAATTCTACATTATATCCTGTTTCCTGATGATTTCATTTGGAGGAGTTTTTTCTTCGAATGCTTTAGCTCAGGCTATAAGATTTAGTGTACCAAACAAAACTGTGGTCGAAAGAGATACTTTTCAGGTAGCCCTGAGTGTCGATTCACTACTTACAGGACGAAATGTATATGCTTATAAGTTCGGTATTACATATAATGCTACTTATAATGAATTTCTCGGAATTGACTCGGTAGGTTCAATTCTTAAAAATTGGGGAGCGCCAACAGTAAACGCTACATCAGCAGGAACGGTAATTATAGCCGGCGCAGGAACATCTCCTTTAAGTGATAAAGGCGGTTTTATTTACCTGCGGTTTCGCTCTATCAGAGCCGGATGGACTTATATTGACTGGAATTCATCACTTTCGATGCTGAATGAAGGTAATCCAACCATAACTTTTCAAAATGGCTGGATAAACGCCACAACAATGCCATTCCCTGATATCTGGCCGGATAATGCTGAAATTTATGTAGGTCAAACTGTACAGATGTACTCCGGAAGCGGCACAGCACCTTATACTTATGGTAGCATGAATAATGCCATAGCTACAGTCAATCCATCAACAGGATTGGTTACAGGTGTTTCACCCGGAACTACCAAAATATCGGTTACCGATGCTAAAGCAAATGTGGCTTATACTACCGGAGTTATTGATGTTCGTGGTATAAAACTTAGTATTCAACCTACCGGCGCTTTACCCGGTGATACTTTTTATTTACCGATAAAAATTGAAATAGCTCCCGGAACTCAAGTGTACTCAGGTAGCTTTGAGTTGACATTTAATGGGAATCTTCAGGGAACAAAATCGCTGATTGAAGCAGTGGATTATCCTGTATCTTTACAAAGTAATGGAGAAGGAACACTGGTAAAAATTTCGTTTGCCACAGCCACTCCACTAACCGGAAACGGAACACTTTGCAGGGTAGGAATTAAAGCTGTAAATACCGGCACCCATACGATCAATTTCCAAAATGCACTTTTCAATGAAAATCTGAAAGCATTTGT
>CAYNGF010000213.1:0-4223 GCA_964396515.1 uncultured Paludibacter sp. | reverse complement strand
GTAAAAATCGTCATTTCGAACACACACAGCCCACACAAATTAGACTCAGGAGCCTACAATCAACGCGTTGCCGAATGTAAAAAAGCTGTAGAGCAATTAAATACTGTTCGTCCCTTGAAATATCTTGCTGAACTGACGGAAGCCGAATTTAAATCAATCGAGTATGCTATCACCGATCCGGTGGCTCACAAACGTGCACGCCACGTGGTTGGTGAAGTTCAACGCACATCCGATGCCGTCAAAGCCCTGAAAGCCGGCGATTTAACGCTGTTTGGTAAACTTATGAACGCTTCACACATTTCGCTTCGCGACGATTACGAAGTAACCGGACCGGAACTCGACTGCATGGCTGAAGAAGCTTGGAAAATAGATGGCGTTATCGGTTCGCGCATGACAGGTGGTGGATTTGGCGGTTGCACGGTTTCACTGGTTAAAGAAGAAGCTATTGATACCTTTATTAAAGAAGTTGGTGCGGCTTACGAAGCAAAAATCGGCATTAAACCTGATTTTTATATTGCCGAAATTGGTGACGGTGCTTGTAAAATTGATTGATCTAAAAAAACACATAAAGAACACAAAAGATACACATCGTGAAGATATTATTTTTATCTAAAGGTGTATTTTTTGTGTTCTTATTGGTTTAAAACTAATATAATAGTCAGTTAAATCATTAAAATGGAATCAAACATAATTATTAACGGGAAATCCGTTTCGCTTTATACCATTCGGAACAGCAAGGGTATGCGTTGTGATGTAACCAACTTTGGTGCGAAAATTATCCGCCTGTTTGTTGCCGACAGAAACGGAAATTTTGAAGATGTAGTACTGGGCTTCGATACACTCGAAGAAATTATCGAAAAGGAGGAATATTATGGGGCAGTTTGCGGACGTTTTGCTAACCGTATTAAAGATGGTAAATTCCGTATTGATGGAAATGAATACAAACTTGCCATAAATAATGGAACAAATGCTTTGCATGGCGGTATCGAAGGATTTAACAGTTTAGTGTGGGATGTTAAATCGGTTTCGGAATCAAAAATTGTGCTTGGATTACTTTCGCCCGATGGCGACGAAGGTTATCCGGGTAATCTTGACGTTACCTGTACCTACGAACTTACCAACGATAACGAACTTAGTATTCATTACGAAGCCACTACGGATAAACCAACCATAATCGGGTTAACACAACATTCATACTTCAACCTGAAAGGTGCAGGAAATGGAACAATTAAAGATCATTTACTCCAGATAAATGCCGATTTTGTTACAATTCTCGATGAATCTTTTGCACCTTCGGGCGAAATTCGTCCGGTCGAAGGATCTGCTTTCGATTTCCGTAAACCTGTTCTCATTGGCGAAAGAATTGATGCTGAAGTGTATGTTCCCGGTTGGGGAATCGACAACAACTGGTGTTTGCGTAAAGAACAGCAAGGCGATTGTGTGTTGGCAGGTTACATTTACGAACCCGTGAGCGGACGAAAAATGGAAGTAATAACAACCCAACCGGGAATGCAAGTATACACCGGTAACTGGATTGAAAAACAAACCGGGAAGTTGGGTAAAACTTACAACCGACAGGATGCAGTTTGCCTCGAAACACAAGGATTTCCAAATTCACCAAATATTCCGTTTTTCCCAAGTCCGGTTTTACGTCCGGGTCAGAAATACGACGAATGGTGTATTTATAAATTCAGCGTAGAGTAGATTTTATTTACCTTTTCCAAAGTTTGTAAACTTTGGAAAAGGTTTTTTATAAAAATTCTGGATAAAAATATGTTATCATTAAAACCCGATGATAAATTTATCCGAAAGGCGTTATTTACCGAAAAAGTCAAAAATAATGCTGTGCAATGCCGTTTATGTCCCCACAATTGTACGGTTGCGGTAGGTCACACCGGAATTTGTAAAGTTCGTGTGAATATCGATGGAGAATTATATACCACCACTTACGGCAATCCATGCTCCTTAAGTATCGACCCTATCGAAAAAAAGCCGCTTTACCATTTTCTACCCGGAACTGAAATTTTTTCATTGGCAACTGCAGGCTGCAACTTCCGATGCTTAAATTGCCAAAATCATAGTATCTCACAAACCACACCCGATGCTCTTCGTAATTACGATTTATCACCCGAAGCAGTAGTAGAACAGGCAAAATTGCACAGGCAGAAAAGCATTGCCTTTACCTATACCGAGCCCACCATTTTTTTTGAGTATATGTTGGATACGGCAAAAATTGCCCAACAAGCCGGAATAAAAACTGTCATTGTTTCAAACGGTTATATCAACCGCGAACCTTTAACCGAACTTTGCAATTACATTGATGCTGCCAATATCGACCTGAAAAGTATAAATGATAAAGTGTATCGAAAATTAACCGGAGGTTCACTTCAACCGGTTCTCGATACAATTTTAACGCTTAAAAAACAAAATGTTTGGGTAGAAATTACCCGTTTGCTCATTCCCGAATTTACCGATGACTTAAAAGATTTTGAAAATTTATGCCTGTGGTTGGTTAATAATAATCTGACTGATACTCCTTTGCACATAAGCAGATTTTTTCCCAATTATAAACTTACACATTTACCGGCAACTCCGGTTGAAACGCTATTCAAAGCAGAAAAAATTGCAAAAAATACCGGATTACAATATGTATATTTGGGAAATGTATATAATACAACATCAGGCAATACTTATTGTCCAAACTGCGGAAATTTACTCGTCGAAAGACACGGGTATAACATTCTTACAAATAAAGTCGTTAAAAATAAATGTTATAATTGCGGTACAGAAATATCCGGGATTTGGGTAAGTTGAGCAATCATTTATTCCGAAAACACCTCTGCCGTAAACACATAGATATTCGCATCGCGCCAACCTTCCCAACCTAATCCGGCTTTATCGCGGGCACAATGTCCGAGAAATTCTTCAAGTGTCCAGCCGGTTTCGGTTACCACTTGTGGCAAAAACACTCCCGAACGAAAGCCGTTTTCAATTAAAATGCCATGTTTCCCTAACTCAATTTCTGAAATATCATCGATTTTTTTCATGGGCGAAAGCACCGAAATTTCAATTTCAACCCGATGAAGTTCTGAACTTTGCAAGGAAGAAAATCTTCTGTCGTGAAAAGCAGCACTGATAGCCATTTCACTGATAAGTTTATAAAGCGGAATATTGCCGGTCATTCTTCCGATACAGCCCCGCAAGCGTCCATCAATATGTAAAGTTACAAATGCCCCGCAATAAGCTTTCAGGTTGTTTGTAAGTTCGATGACATTGAAAATTTCAGTTTTCGATTTTGAAAAATAGTTTTCCAGTGTTTTGCGAGCAATTTTGAGCAAAATTGCTTTTTCCTGACCGTTAAGATTAAATTCTTTTTCCTCAATTTCAGTTTTAGTTACTGCAATGCTGCAATAGCCAACCACACTATCTTTCTTTCCGTAATATTTTGCATCGCCCGAGTTACATGCATCAATTAAATGATATTTAAAACCGCCTATCTCATCGGTCATCATCATAAAAGTAAGCACTGAAGTCCATCCGCAAAGGCTGGTAGCCAAACCGGGAATATGTTTTCGGGCATTTCCGTTCAACGCATCAATTAATTTTTCAGGTCTACCTGTAAGTATGGCATTTATGGTATTTTCATCCGCAACTTTTGCATCGTTATACGATGGGTAATGCGATAAATCGGTGCTTACAACAAACAAATTTTTCGCTGTCATGTAAGGTTTGAGTGCCAACGCAATTGAACGACAAACGCCGGTGTCAGAACACCCAATTACAATCGGCACAATTTTATAGGGGTGTTTTAAACGATAATGTAAAAATGGTAACTGTACTTCCAGACTGTGTTCTTCTTTATGATACCTCGGGTTTGATGTAAAAATATTTGGAAATCTTTCAGTTAACTCATTTCCGATTCGCGTATTTACAGTTTCGATTCCATAAGGCATTTCCCAATCACCCTCACTGTAAACTGCCGCTTTGCCAAAACTGTGATGATGCGAAGAACCTATAAGAAATATATTTTCAAACTTACTTTCAGGATCCAATTGAGCAAATACTTCGGCAGCAGTTCTTCCGGAAAAAACATATCCGGCATGAGGCGAGATTAATCCTGAAATATTCCCCAACTGCTTACTCTCTGAATTTCGGAGATATTCTTTAACCTCGGCTTCAAGTTGTTTTACATCTGAAGGATAAAACTTACCCGCAACAGCAGG
>CAYNGF010000212.1:0-4250 GCA_964396515.1 uncultured Paludibacter sp. | reverse complement strand
CCAAGGACTACGATAAAAATACAGGTATTATTTATTGGGATATTCCTTATCATAAAGGCAAACTCGAGGTTTTTGGAATGGATAAGGACAACAATGAACTCACAAGTTACAACATACAATCGTCTAATCAGCCTTATGCCTTGGTTATAAAATCTGGCGAGACAATATTAAGTAAAGAGAAAGGACTAAGCCAAATTGTCCTTCAGGTTGTAGACGAAAAAGGTATTCCAGTTACTTTATCAGACAATGAAATTACTTGCCACATTGAAGGACCTGTAAAACTAATAGGACTTGAAGCAAGCAACAATAGCGATATGACTGATTATACGGATAACAAACAACGAGTTTTTGGGGGACGTATTTTGGCTTATATTCAAGCGACCGGAGATGCAGGAAAAGCTAAAATTATGTTTTCATCAGTTTGGCTTAAATCTGCCGAAATCCAAATAACAATTCAATAGATGGTTTTAGTATCTTTAAAATTATCAAGCAATTCTTAATAAAGTGTTCTTATTTATATTTTTAATAAAAAGAGTGGTCGATAAATTATTAAGTTAATGGTGAAGCATTAAATGAAATTGATATACAATAATCTAACGCAAGATATCAAATCAGAGTCAACGATTTGTCGGATGCCGAATACTATACTATGTTTGCGTAATACGTTAGTAATAAGTGATTTTTAACTCTTGGATTAATTTAAACAGAATTAAAGTGACAATAATTATTTTTTATACAATTTCCTTATTATTAATTTTAAAAATTCAAATCACATGAAAAAAAATTTCTTCATTTTATTGTGTGCCTTAGGTACAATTAGTATGAGTGCAAATGCACAAGTTTCTTTAGCAAATTTTGAAGTAGGAGGTATTACGCCTGCCTACTTTAACGAGAGTGGTGACAAAGCAGTTTCTACAGTTTCAGTTGTGGCAAATCCAGATAAAACTGGAGTTAACACAACAGAGAAAACACTTTTAGCAGCAACTGCCTCAACAAAAATTGATGCATGGTGGGGAGGACCAAGAGTTAATTTCAATAGTACATTTACTGTAAATACTCAAAATCAGTATTTGCATGTTTTTGTAAAAACAGATTTGCCTAAATATGAATTCCTAATCTTATTTAGTACGAGTAGTGAATCATGGAATGGAACATACTATCCAACAA
The DNA here is from genome assembly GCA_964396515.1 of uncultured Paludibacter sp. Lineage (GTDB taxonomy): Bacteria > Bacteroidota > Bacteroidia > Bacteroidales > Paludibacteraceae > Paludibacter. The sequence continues at coordinate 3,083 of CAYNGF010000212.1, read as the reverse complement.
CTACTGATTGGTTTGACTACGTTATTGATTTGACAGATGTTAAAGGTCAGGATGATTTAACTAATCAAAGTATAAGGGGATTTCGTGTTGCTTTATCTGTAAATGATGATGGACAACAAAGTAAAAATATTTACCTTGACGAAATTGTCGTTAATAATTCTCCGACTCCACGTACTGTTCTTTCAGGCATTAATGATTTAAACACGCAAAAAGGTAGTATTTATGCTGTACCTAATGGCATTGTAATTAAAGAAAAAACAGGAGTAGTTACAATTTGTGATTTTTCAGGAAGAAATATCTATAGAAATATATCAAATGGCAACTTAAATGTTGAATTATCACAGGGAATTTACATTGTTTCTGTGGATGGGGAAAAGCAAAAAGTAATTGTTAAATAATTTCTTGGCTCTATAATGATGATATTTGTTGTTTTAATTTGAAAATTAGTAAAATCATCATTATAGAGCCGTTCCCTCAAATAACCCTATAATTATAAATTATCAAATTATTGACAAAACAGTTTGTGATTTCATTTACTATCAGTTGAAGTCTATTAATAGATAATAAAATGTTTTAAACTATTTTACATGAGAGCGAATTTTCTTTTTATTATTCTTTTGCTATTATCTTTTTTTGACTTATTTGCAGCCGATATAGTACTTAACAACTTTGAAAGTGGTAGTCCAACAGTTCAGACTAAATATAATTCAACATATGTTGCTACAGCTAACCCGACCATAAGTGGTATTAATACTACTGCAAATTGTGGAAGAATTGGAAGAACATCATCAAACTGGTATGAGATGATTTATTTTCCAGTAAGTTTTACTGTTGCTTCTGGAACAACTAAATATATTCATGTAATGGTCAAATATAATGCACAGCCGGATGCAATATTACGAGTTGATGCAACGTCGGCCGGTGGTGATGGTACTACAGATATCAGGGCTATTAACAAGTATACTAACTATGGTCAATGGCAGGATTTGGTTTTTGCAGTTACAGGAAGTAAAACAGTAATTCAAATAAATTTTATAGCAGATGCCGGATTTGAAAATACTCCTGCAGGACGTATTTTAGATAATAGTTCAAAATTCGCATATATTGATGAAGTGATTGTTAATGATAGTAATGTGCCTAGAGCTAGCTCGACTGTTGATAATGGAGGTGAATCTACAGGGGGAGGGAGTGTTACTGCCGATAGAAATATAGTAATCGATGCATCTATTAGGTATCAAACAATACGAGGATTTGGAGCTTCAGATGCATGGAATACAGATGCGGTTGGTGATTCATGGAGTACTACTGTCAAAAATGATATCGCAACAAAGCTCTTTAGTAAAGCTGTCGATGCAAGTGGAAATCCTCTTGGCATTGGACTTTCGAGATGGAGATTTAATATAGGTGCAGGAAGTTCAGAACAAGCGGCTTCGAATATTACTAATACAGAAAGAAGAGTGGAATGTTTCTTAAATTCCGATGGAACTTATGATTGGACTAAACAATCTGGACAACAATGGTTCTTAAGACAAGCGAAATCATTTGGTGTTGAACAGTTAGTTGCTTTTATAAATAGCCCTCCCCGTTTTTACACCAAAAATGGAAATACGAATACCGGTAATACTAGTACAAGTCAAGGTACTAATTTAAAGGCAGATTCATATGATAAATTTGTTACTTTTATTACAACAGTTCTAAAACATTTTAATGATGCCGGTACCCCTTTTGCACAAATAAGTCCCATCAATGAACCTCAATATGCGTGGGATTCAGGTCAAGAAGGTTGTCCATGGTTAAACACTGAAGTTAAAACATTAGTTGACAAGCTCAATGTGTCATTAGTTAACAATGGATTGTCTACAAATATCTTATTAGGAGAAGCTGCTAAATATAATTATCTCTATTCTACTAATAGTAATTCTGCAAAAGGCGATCAGTATTATAATTTTTTTAGCCCTACTCAAACAACGACTTATGTCGGAAATAATTCGCTTCTGTTACCAGGTTTATGTGGACATTCATATTGGACAGACACAGATGATGCTACAATTTTATCAACACGTCAAAATTTATATAATAAAAGTGTTGAATTTGGGAAAGAATTTTATCAGACCGAATATTGTATGATGACAGACTATTATGGAAGTGATAAAACTGCCAATTCTCTGTTTCTTGGAAAAATGATTTATGCTGATCTTGCTATCGCAAATGCCTGTACGTGGGATTACTGGACTGCATTGGAAAGGGAAAGATGGAGTCAATATAATAGATTCTATTTAATTCGTTTACAACCAAATGGGGGTGACTATGCCGATTTATCGGCTGGAGGAACTATTAGTGCAGATAAAAACCTTTGGACCTTAGGTAATTATAGTCTTTTTATTAGGCCCGGTTACAAACGCATTGACTTAACTGGAGCCTCAGATTTAGCTGGTTAAATGGGGTCAGCCTATATTGCACCTGATAATAGTAAGATTGTGGTTGTATATGTGAATTGGGGAACTTCTTCCTTAATTACTGCACAAAATTTTAAGAACATACCTGATGGATATCGTATAAAGAGTATAACTCCATACGTGACGGATGCTAGTAATAATTTAAGTGTTAAAACAAATATTGCTGAAGGAGCAACTTATACAATTTCACCGCGCTCAGTAACGACAATGGTTATTCAATTAGAAAAGTTAACTTCAGTAGAATTTCAAAATACAGATGAAAACAAAATAAAAATATATTCACTTAACCATGAAATTTATGTTGAAGGGGCTGTTTCATCTGTTGAAGGTTATAATATGCAAGGAAAAGCTATAACAAAAAAAAACATAAATAAAATCAATACTGTATTGTCTGCAGATTGTGCAGGTATATATATCGTGAAAATAATTTCATCTAATGGCATAGCTTCAATTTCAAAAGTATTAATAAAATAAAACCACTAAGAAATGAAAAAGATCACACTACTAATATCTATCATGATAATCTTTTTGACTGGCACGAGCAAAGCAATTAGTGTCAAAGATTATATAATAAATTACTACTGACCGACAAACATATTTAGAAAAAAAATAGGGCAAACGCCAAAG
>CAYNGF010000211.1:0-4264 GCA_964396515.1 uncultured Paludibacter sp. | reverse complement strand
TGCGCAGGTTGTCGATGCCGTTTGCATTCATGAAATCGAGTTCACGAATCAGCCTGTCGCGATCGCCGCCCTGACCTTTCGAGCCGAGTATTGCACCATACCAAAAGTTGGTTCCCACAAAGTAATATGGTTGATTATTGAGCATAAACTGATTGTTTTTAATGCTTACAAATTCGCTTCCTGTTTTCGGGCTGCATGCTCCGAAAAGAAGAACTGCTGAAAGCAATATTATGCGGATAAGTGTTCTCATAAGCTTCATAAAAGTCCCAGAGGGCTAATTTTATATTCGTTTTACATCTGAAATTTGAATTTAGTAAAGAAATTTATGTCCCAAAACTCCCCTTTAGGGGTTGGGGGTTAATTCAAAACCAGCTTTCAGATTTCCGATTTTTATTTCAAAATTACCCGGTTCCACAATTGTTTTGCTGTCAATATTGACGAACGAAAGTTCAGCTTTTGTAATTTTGAATTTCACCGTTTTAGTTTCACCGGCTTTGAGTTCAATTTTTTCGAATCCTTTCAGCCGTTTCATGTCGGGTGCCAGAGAAGCGTACAAATCCGACAGATAAAGCAGCACTGCTTCTTTTCCATCGCGCTTGCCGGTGTTGCGTACCTCCACGCTTACTTCGAGCGTTTCATCTTCGGTTATTTTTGTTTTCGAAAGTTTTAAGTTGCTGTATTCGAATGTAGTATAGCTCAGTCCATGCCCAAATTCGTATAAAGGAGCATAATCGGACTCGTAATTATACATTCCTTCGGCACGTGTTTGCTCTTCGGAGTATTTGTGCCAGTAGTTGACGTGCGAATGCGGATATTTCGGATAAGTGTAAGGCAGTTTACCGCTCGGATTTTGTTTGCCAAAAATCACATCGGCAATGGCATCGCCACCAAAATTGCCCGGAAGATAAGACATTAATATTGCCTTCGATTTTTCGTCGATACGATTGATAATGCGCGGACGACCCTGATTAAGCACCAGAATTACAGGTTTTCCTGTGGCCTGAAGCGCTTTTGCAAGTGCAATCTGTAAATCCGACAAAGCCAGATCGTGCGTGTCGCCGGGTTTTTCGGTATAACTGTTTTCGCCCACGCAGAGCAAAATATAATCGGCTTTGCGGGCTGCACGTACAGCTGCCTTTATGCTGATTTCTTTTTCCTCCCAGTATTTCCCTGTTTCAACCCACGCAACCCCGGGACTGTAAATCACATTTTTTTCGCCTGCATTTTTTCGAACAGCTTCGAGAATGGTATTGTATTCGCCTGCATATTGTTCGGTTTTGTCGCCAAGCCAGGAGTACGACCAGCCACCGTTGAGCGAGCGCATCGAATTGGCATTAGGTCCTGTCACTAAAATCTTTTTATTGCTTGCTAATGGCAGAATCTCGTTTTCATTTTTCAATAAAGTCATTGATTCAACAGCTGTTTCGTAGGCTGCTTTGCGGAATTCCTGAGAGCCAAACAACGGATAGTCGGCAGGATTTTCGTAAGGGCGCTCGAAAAGATTGAGTTCGAACTTCATTTTCAGAATCCGTCGCACTGCATCGTCAATGCGTTCCATCGACACTGCGCCTTCGTTGACCAGCTCAATCAGGTGATCACAAAAATCGTAGTTATAAGGAATCATGGCCATATCGATGCCGGCATTGATGGCCAGACGCACTGCATCTTTCGACGAAACAGCAAATCTGTCGCGCTTATACAGGTTTTCTATGTCCATCCAATCGGTCACAATTACTCCTTTGAAATTCAGTTCATTTTTTAATAAATCAGTGAGGTAATAATGACTTGCATGCACGGGAATGCCGTTGATAAGTCCGGAATTTACCATGACAGAACCAATTCCGGCTTCGACAGCCGCCTGAAACGATGGCAAATGATATTCGCGCAACACATTATCGGAAATGATGGCGGGTGTGCGATCCTTGCCCGACACGGGAGCTGAATAGCCCAGAAAGTGTTTTGCACATGCCATTACATTGTATTTTCCAATATTTTGAGGGTCGTTTCCCTGATAACCTTTGGTCATTTCAACTCCCAAAGCCGAAGCTAAATAGGGATCTTCGCCAAAAGTTTCCCAAAGTCGTGGCCAGCGCACATCGATACCCAGATCGAGCACAGGCGAAAATGTCCAGGGCAACGAAGCTGCACGGGTTTCGTAAGCTGTGATTTCGGCTGCACGACGCACCAGAGCACGGTTGAAAGTGGCTGCCTGTCCGATTTGTTGAGGGAAAAGTGTGGCTTTATTGGTGTAATTGGCACCGTGAATGGCATCAACCCCATAAACCAAAGGTATTTTAAGGCGTGTTTGTTGCGTGTAGCTTTGCACTGTTTTCAGTGTTTCGTACCATTCGTTCAGCTCAGGAGCTGAATTATTCCATGTGTTGAGCAGCGAACCAATTTTGTAATCCACAATACCTTTGCGCATAAGCGAATCGCTCAGCTTCCAGGTGTTGCGGTCTTTCATAATATCAACAGTTACCTGCGCCATTTGTCCCACTTTTTCTTCGAGGGTCATTTGGCTAAGGATTTTTTCAACGGCTTCGTCATGTTTTGCTGCATGCGCAAGCATTGTAAATGAAAGATTTAAAATAAGCAGGATTTTGAATTTCATTGTTATTGAAAATTTAAATACTCCCCCTAACCTCCTCCACGGCGGACACGCCTAAAGGGGTGTAATAGGGGTTTCAGGTTTTACTTAACTATTGATAAAAAGATTTTGTTTTCAGAAATTTGATTTAAAATCAGGGTTTATATTCCAGATTGTCGGTTCTGAAAGGCAACAATGGCAAACCATTTACATCGAAAATATCGGGCATGGCATCGTTTGTAAAGCAATAGCGCACATTTACAGGGACTTTGACTTCTTTGCAGCTAAGCGTCACCGATCCGTCTTTTTCAATTTTGGCAACAGCAGCATAAAACTGATTGTCGGCACCTGCCAGCTGAAAATTTGCAGGCGATTTGGCTTTGCTTGTGAGCTTTCCTGTAGTTGTGAAACGGATATTTACTTTGTTTTTATTGATCGTAAACGATTTGAATTTAGGGTGATAAGGCTGAATTTCCTGTATTCCGTATTGTTCTTTCAATGCCAGATTTACAAGTCTGTTGCCCACTTCTTTTTTGATGCGTGGGTGAATGTCGCTGATATTGTCCACTAAATCGCCAACCGAAATCATTCCTGTTTTGGGCAACGAAAGCACCGACGCCTGTTGTTCGCGCAGATAAGCAGAACTGTTTTTCCAGTAACCATTCCAGGGTGCAATCTGCACAAAATAAAACGGAAATTCCTTGTCGAAAGCTTTTCGCCAACCTTTTATCAGGCCTTCGAAGAGTTTACCGTAGTTTTGCGGTTCGCCCGTATTTCCTTCTCCCTGATACCAAATGGCTCCTGCAATATTGTAATTTACAAGTGGATGTAGCATGGAATTGTAAATAACCGAGGGTTCGGTAGGAGCCCAGTTCACAGGTTTCGTGTCGTCGGCCAATTTTTTCAGTTCTGCATTATTTTCAAAAACTTCACTTGTCATCCACGATTGCACATTGGTACCGCCCCAATATGAGGCAATTAAGCCAACCGGTACTTTTAATTTTTGGTTGATTGTTTTTCCGAAGAAATATCCTGCCACGCTCATCGAAGGAGTTGTTTCGGGCGAACTTACTTTCCATTCACCATCGGTATTGTCCTTAGGATAAATGCTGTAAGTGTGCGAAAGCTGGAAAATGCGCAGTTCATTGTTTGCCGAATTGGCTACTTCATCGCCCACATCAATGGGTTTCGATTCCCAGTTGAAAGCGTATTCCATGTTCGATTGTCCGGAGCAAAGCCACACTTCGCCAATCATAATATCTTCGATCACTACTTTTTGTGTGTTGCTGATAAAAGTAATTGTGTACGGACCACCGGCTTTTGGTGTACGTACGCTGGTTTTCCATGTCCAGTCTTTTAGCGGTTCGGCCTTTACAGTGTCGGTAGGATTCCAACTGCAAATAATTTTCACAGTGCTACCGCTTTGTGCCCAACCCCATAATTTGACATCAGCCGATTGCTGAAAAACGGCGTGGTTGCTGATAATGGCGGGCAAGCGGAAAGCCCACTGAGCTGAAGCGCTGAATGCCATACACAAAAATATGGGTAATAATAACTTTTTCATGTGTTTGTTTTTTATTTTTTTTAATTAAGGTCACATGGAACACGCCATACAATTATTTCCTTGTGTGTTAAAATAAATTGGCATGGCTGTTTCATCTTTGACATTATTTTTGA
>CAYNGF010000210.1:0-4284 GCA_964396515.1 uncultured Paludibacter sp. | reverse complement strand
TGCTGGAACGATCAACAACGTCTGGCTTTTATTGAAAAATACGGAGGAGGAAACGAAGGCTCAATTCACACTCAGCGATACAAAGGTTTGGGTGAAATGAACGAAACGCAATTATGGGAAACCACCATGAATCCTGAGAAAAGAACACTTCGGCAGGTTACAATAGAAAACGCAGCCACTGCGGATCATATTTTCTCTATGCTTATGGGCGACGATGTAGCACCACGCCGTCAGTTTATTGAGGAAAATGCAACGTATGCCAAGATAGATGCATGATAGTTAATTGTACTATGTTTCGCATTAAACGTTTCGTGTTATGCGCAAAAATTAAGAATTAATATTACTCAACGAAAAACATAAAACGTATTTATTACAAAGTAAAACACGAAACCCGTAACACAAAACCCGAAATACAGAACACTAAACACAATAATGAATATAGCCGTCTATTGCTCTTCAAGTAACAATATTGATGAATGTTACACCAATGAAGCTTATAAATTAGGTGAATGGATTGCGGAAAACGGTCATACACTTGTTTTTGGAGGTGCCACCGGAGGTTCTATGTCGGCTGTATCTGAGGGTGCTTACAGTAAAAACGGCAAAATTATCGGAGTAATACCCGATGCAGTAGTAAGAATGCATCGTAAAAATCCGCTGTGCACCGAACTTCTTTTTTGCGAAACCATGGATGAGCGAAAACGGCAAATGAAATTGTTGGCTGATGTTTTTATTATTTTACCGGGAAGTTATGGTACGCTTGATGAATATTTTGATGTGCTGGCTTCAGGAATCGTAGGCGAACATAATAAGCCCTGTATTGTAATAAATCAGGAAGGATTTTACAACACTTTATTCAGCCTTACAACTGAATTTAAGGAAAAAGGCTTTATTCCTGTCGCCCATCAAAACTACGAAGCACTGGTTGTAAACAATGTTGAAATGTGTGCGGAAATTCTACAGAGATACGTTTGATAAAAAAGAAATTAACTGATTAATTCATAATAAAATGAATCTATTCTTGAAAAAACTGACCGGTGCAATAATCTCAACTGCCAAAATTGAGAAAAATGAAGCCGAACTGGCTAAAGCTATGCATCGGTACTATGAAGTGGAAAAATCGCTGGAGCTGGATGAATACCAAAAGCTTTTTCACGAAGTTAAATCGGCTGCTTTTATTGAAAACAAAAAAACACTACAAAACCGGAAATATAAAGATACCGAAGAGTACAGAACAGTTCGAAAACTCCGGAAACTTCAGAATTCACCTTCTATTTTATCCTACTACAAAGTACTTAATTCCCCTGAACTAAAGGAATATGAGGCTTTTAAACTTTCACCGGAGTTTGAAAATCTGGGTGATAAAGCAAAAGTAAAAGCATCGGAGATGCTCACAAGGTTGAAAAATTTTGAACACTCGAAAGCATATCGCAATTATATGCGATACCACAAGTCTTATATCATTCAGGAATATGAACATCTGAAAGAAGTAGTATCGTCATCGGAGTTTAAAAAATCGAATGACTTTTGGTCGAATGACAAACGCTGGCATACAGTACCTGAATACGCAAAGGAACAACGTTTTTACGAACTGGCAAAAAATCCGGATATTGCCTTCTATATCAACGAAAAACCTGAACGATTTGAGAAATACAAATCACTGAAACTGACTTTCAGCGATGATTTTAAATGGAACACCTTAGATAAATCGCGTTGGAATTACGGCTTTCATTATCCAGGGCAAAAACTGATAGGCAATCATTCGTTTGCGAATGAAAAACAATGCAACAACGGGGGTAAAAACGTAGCAGTAGATAGAGATACACTCAGAATTTTAACGAAACATGAAAAACTAACTGCTCCGGCATGGCACCCTGAGAAAGGCTTTATCAGTAAGGAATTTCAATATACTTCGGATGTTCTGCAAACAGCTGGCGAATTTCGCCAGAAATACGGAGTATTCAGAGCAAAACTTCGCTGTAATGGTAAAATACATCATGCTTTTTGGCTTGGCTCAGACGGAAAACTTCCACACATTAATATCTTTCACTATGATGGGAAACAAATTACAGTAGGAAATGCTAACAAAAACGTTTTTGATGGAATTGAAATAAAAGGCATTAATCCTCACGAGTATTTTATTTACACTTTGATCTGGAGAAACAACGAACTTATTTGGATGATAAACAATATTGAAGTATATCGCACAACAAGCAATATTCCTCAAGAGCCGTTATATCTGGCTTTTAATTCGTTCATCCCTGAAAAAATGCATGGTGATACCGGTCAGCTTGAAGTGGATTGGGTAAGAGTTTATGCTGAATAAAGGTTGTGTTTGCAGTATTTGAGAAGTTTGAAAGGTTTCAGAAGTTTATAATCTATTTAGTCAAATTTAAAGTGTTATACAAGAGGCTGTCACAATGATTGCAGACAGCCTCTTGTATTTACGTACTTATTTTCGGGGTAGTTTTTTACTGCCATTTTCGACAAGAAAAAGAAGGTTTTTCTCTACGGCTTTCGCAGTAACTGTTGCTCCGGTATATGCATCAATTTTTATTTTTGGAACTTCGTTTAACTTAAGATCATCCCATGTATTAAAAAAACCCATTTTTTCAAGCCGCTTAATATAAGCCAATGTTTCGTAATGGGATAGTAAAGCAATTTTTTTTATCACAAACTTTTTATCAGTAATTACCATTATCGGAGTAGTATTGTTGTAACCAATTACATCCTTGCAATAGTCAGTGCTGGTCATGGCGTACCCATAAATTTTATTCTTATCATTGATAATTTTATACCAAAAATCATTGACTTTTTCGACTTTTGTTGCCTCCGGAAATACACTTTGTACCACTTCTTTGTTTGATACCTGATGCAAAACAGGTGCTGCTTCGTTTGCTCTTTTTTGAGCCATTAAATTGTTTACTAAAAAAACTAAAAACAAGATCAAAAAACTACATTTAAAAAAACTTCTCATTGATAATTTCAAACTTTAATTCAACATTTTATTTAACTAAGTGCATTTCATTTAACAGGTGTTTCGAGAGAGAATATTTCTCGAGTAAGAACAAAACATATCTGATATCCACGACTATATTTCTGCTTAAATCAGGTAAAAATTTATAATCAGATGCTACACCTTCAGCTATTCTATCAAAATTCAGGCCAACAAGTTCACCTTTAGCATTTAATACGGGACTGCCTGAACTCGCACTTGATGTATGTAAATTGGAAAGAAAACAAACAGGCATTTTCCCGTTTTTTGCATATTCACCAAAATCAGCATTTTCATACAATTCGCCAATTTTTTTAGGAATTGTATAATCCGGATTACCGGGATTCTCCGCACGTTTTTCGAAAATACCATCCATGGTTGTGAAATAATCGTACAGCAAGCCATCACTTGGTTTTGCTCGCGTTACTTTGCCGTATGATAGTCGTTGCGTGCGATTTGCATCGGGAGGGAGCAATTTTCCTGCATTCATTGTGGCGATAGCATCCATATACAGATTGTAATATTTTGCCTGATCACTCTCGAGTTTTTTTGTTTGATTTAGCACCTTACGGGTATAAACTTCATAATAACTTAATGAAATTTTATAAAGCGGATCAGCGATAAATTTCTTCATAGAAACACTATCCACTTTTTGTAAAAATGCCTGTATGCTATCGGGTTTGGTAAGAATGGAATTGGTAAAAGCGTATTCGGTATATTTGTCCACATTGCCATCAAATGGTTTTAGCGATTCTACCATTACATCTGAAACAAATGCTCTGTCAACATTATTATAATATAAATAGATCATATTCCGGAACATTTGTTTATCCACATCAATATCCCACGCTTCAAAGAACTGTTTAGCTAACGGTTTGAGCCGTTCTATTTCTTCGGTTGCTGCCTTTTGGTTTACATTTTTTCGGTTGTAAATTTGCACCAGTTTTTCAAATTTTCCCGCAAAAGGCACAATTTCAGCTCCATTAATGGCGGTTTCATTGAAATATATATCAGCTATTTTTAGCGGAATAAGTTTGTTATAAATTTCACGCTGTACTTCAATAATATCGCCATATTTCTCCAAGCGGGATTTATCCGCATTAATCCAGTTCATGAGTTCCTTTTCTTCTTCCAGTTTTTGCTGAGTCAGGTTCATATGTTTCAGTCCGTTTAGTTCACCTTTCCATCGCAAATAATTATTGGTAATCACTACTGACCGACAAACATTAAGCTATGTCGATATTTATTTTTAATTATGTGTAATTCTGTTACTTGCAAAAATATATTTG
>CAYNGF010000209.1:0-4292 GCA_964396515.1 uncultured Paludibacter sp. | reverse complement strand
TATTAATAAATTGAAGTTACAAAAATAATTATTTTATGTTTAAACTAATCAGGTTGAAATATTTGTTTAACAGTAGTTATAACTTCCAACGCAGTTTTTTTGTTCGGTCGTAAGGGTGAAAAATTAACTTGTCAATATTTAACGCTGCCGATGCACTTAACAAACCTACCCGATAGTTTATATCCGATTTATTTAATTGCGTTGCCAACGAAAGTTGAAATCTGTATTTCATAAATTCTGAATTGAATCCCCAGGTAAATGCCGGTTCAAAAAAATAAAAATCAGATGTACCGATATCGCCAAGAAAAAAATATCTTCTGAAAAGTTCTTCGTCGTACTCAGAATTTGATAGATATGCTGATTTTAGGTTAAAGTCAACACGCGAAACGCGAAAAGAAATAGCTAAAATAAAGGGATCGAGGATTTTGATTCCAAATGTAGGCTGAATGTACTGACGGGTAAGTTTCAGGTCGTAATAAGGATGTTGCATTCCGATTTTGCCTATACCAACACCCACATTTGCACCAGCATAAAAATGGTTCTTTATCCATTTATAAAACACCACTTCATTGTCCCAAATAAAATCGTTCGGAGAATAGTGGGTGTTTTCAAAATTCGATATATCGATGTAGTTAAAACTTGAATAAACGCCGACATTATCGGTAATTGACCAACCAACATCGGTACCAATTTCGCCCAAAGTTCCTATGGTGGCCGAAACTGTTACATCTCCTTTACCATCGAACGGCATAACATTTTGTTTGGCAGGCGAATAGTAATTTGGAATGCACGATGATGTGAGCATCGTGATGAATATATATGTGATACCTTTTAAATTTTTCATTTAGGATTAACTATCGGTTAATGGTTAGTGAGTGAGAATTAAAGTATGTTACTGTGCCAAACCAATAATCGGTATGCAAATAATGTTGCCAATCTGTCATTTTTGAATAACGAATTTTATCGATAAGTGTAGTATCCTCTTGTGTTACATACCACATTTTCAACTTGGAAAAATAGGCTAACAATTCACTCTCTTTCATCCAGAGCTCGTAACTGTCCTTCTCCACTTGCCAGTAAAAATCACCTTGAGGTAAAATCTTTGTTCTTACAATAGTATTTTCTGCCTGATTTAATGCAGGTATTTCAACTAAAAGTGTATCCAATGATTGATTCCGTATCATCATCGATTCAACCATTTCCGAATATTCGCCACTTTCGCTGCACGCCCAAAAAAACAATACCATTGAAGCAATAATAAAATATAACAATTTCATTTTCATTGTATTTACTGATTAGCTAAAATCAATGGCATATAAAGTACAGCATAAAGCGTAGAAGTAATTAAACCTGCATAAACCCAATATCCATTCGAAATAGGAGGTATGTTCACTATGTGTGTAAGGTTTGAGCCGTTTTTTACCTCGATTTCAAATGTTTCACCAATTTTGTCTTTGAAAATTTCGCTGTTACTGTAAAATTGAATCTTGTATTTTCCTTCAGGCAAATTTTCCAAGGTCAGCGTTTTTATATTTTTGTTGTTGATAACGAGCGAATCGTTTAACATAACAAATGAACTCGGAGTTGGCCTGACCGGAATAACAACTACTTTTCCGGTATTTTCTTTTGTAGGTTGATAAGTGTAAGTGTAATGCAGTGCGCACGATGATAATAAAAATACCATCATCAAGGTAAGAAAAAGTTTTGTCATTATTTTAAGATTATTGATTTTGTACAAAAGTAAAAAAAATTAAATTGTAAAAAATTAATTTTGATTAAAATATTGAAGCACACTATTCAAAATAATGTATTCAAAACTTCCTCAAAAAATATTTGAGCAATTGTCGCAAGAAAAAATTATCTTTGTTAATCTAATCAAGTAGCAAATTAATCCCTGTTAAAATGAAAAAACTATTGCTTATCGATGCTTATGCCATAATTTACCGGGCATATTATGCATTTATCCGCAATCCGCGTGTAAACTCAAAAGGATTAAATACCTCAGCAATATATGGATTTGTAAATACGCTCGACGATGTGATAAAACGCGAAAATCCAACGCACATTGCAGTGGCGTTCGATCCTTCGGGTAAAACCTTCCGCCACGAAGAATTTGAGCAATACAAAGCACAACGCGAATCGACTCCCGAAGATATTAAACTGGCCGTGCCGTATATTAAAAAAATTATTTCGGCATATAACATTCCCATTCTCGAAGTTCCGGGTTACGAAGCTGATGATGTAATCGGGACAGTGGCAAAAATTGCCGAAAAGGAAAATTATCTCGTTTACATGTTAACACCCGATAAAGATTTCGGTCAACTTGTGAGCGAAAATATCAAGATGTACCGCCCGCGTCATAATGGCGGTTACGAAATTATGGGTCCGCACGAAGTTTGTGAGAAATTCGACATTGATAATCACACACAAGTGATTGATTTACTTGGTTTGATGGGCGATGCCTCCGATAATATTCCCGGCTGTCCGGGTGTTGGCGAAAAAACAGCAGCCAAATTGCTTCGCGATTTTGGCTCCATTGATAATTTACTGGCAAATACCGATAAGCTTAAAGGTGCGCAAAAAACAAAAGTGGAAGAAAATAAAGAGCAGATTCTTTTCTCTCGTTATCTGGCAACCATCAAAGTGGATGTTCCTTCTGAATTCGTAATTGATGAATATGTCGCTAAACCTGTAAATGAAACTGAACTAAAAGCGCTTTTTGATGAACTGGAATTTCGGACCATGTCGCAAAATAAATTCGGAAAAGTTTTTTCTTCGCTTCCACCCGATGAGCAGGTAAACCGTATCGCATTATCGAAACCTAAAGCACAACCCATGCAAACCTCGCTCTTCGATGTGGTTGAAGAACCTGAAAAAACTGAAAATAAAAAATCTGATCCTGAACCACAAAAGCCCCTAAATGCTGATCGGGAGAATATTCAAATCAATGGTTTACTATCGCTTAAAGATATTCCACATAATTATATCCTTGTTGATACCCGCGTAAAACGTGCCGATTTGATATCGAAACTTTTTATGCAAAAGTCCGTATGTTTCGATACTGAAACAACAGGCGTTGATGTTTTTAAAGCAGATTTGGTTGGCTTATCATTTTGCTTCAAAGAAGGCGAAGCCTATTATGTAACACTGCCTTCGGAACGCTCCGAAGCCATGAATGTAATGCGCGAGTTTAAAGCATTTTTTCAAATGCCTCTGATTGAAAAAATCGGACAAAACATGAAATTCGATATGCTGATGCTTTTTATGTATGGCATTGAACTGAAAGGCAAACTTTTCGACACAATGATAGCACATTACCTTCTTCAGCCTGAATTACGACATGGAATGGATTATCTTGCAGAAATTTATCTGAAATATCGAACCATTCATTTCGAGGAAGTTGTGGGCGAAAAAGGTAAAAATCAGATTGATATCCGTTTTGCAGACCCCGATTTGTTGTGCAACTATGCAGCCGAAGATGCCGACATTACATTTCGATTGAAACATATACTTGAAAAAGAACTTCAGGCAGGTGGACTTACAAAATTGTTCGAAGAAGTAGAAATGCCCCTTGTAAAAGTGCTTGCTAAAATGGAACTCGAAGGGGTTCGAATTGATACTGAAGCTTTAAAAGCAAGCTCTGAAATTCTTACAGCTGATGCTTTGGTATTGGAAAACGAAATTCAGGAAATGGCCGGGGTGAGTTTTAATGTTTCGTCGCCCGCCCAGGTTGGCGAAGTTCTTTTTGAACGACTAAAATTGGATGATAAAGCCAAAAAAACCAAAACCGGACAATATTCCACAACTGAAGAAGTGCTAGAAAAACTCAGATCAAAACATCCGATTGTCGGGAAAATTTTGGACTATCGAGGTCTGAAAAAGTTATTGAGCACCTATATCGATGCGCTGCCACAATTGGTAAATCCCAAAACCGGAAAAGTTCATACTTCATTCAATCAAACAGTAACTTCTACCGGTCGATTGAGCTCAACAAATCCGAATTTACAAAATATACCTATTCGAGATGCACAAGGAAAGGAAATACGCAAAGCATTTATTCCCGATGAGGGAAGTGTATTTTTAAGTGCGGACTATTCTCAAATTGAGTTACGGATAATGGCACATCTCAGCGGCGATAAAAATATGATTGAAGCTTTTCTTGAAGGGCATGATATACATACTGCCACTGCTGCCAAAATTTATAATATTCCGTTTTCGGAGGTTACATCTGATTTACGACGAAAAGCAAAGACTGCGAATTTTGGTATTATTTACGGAATTTCTGCCTTTGG
>CAYNGF010000208.1:0-4309 GCA_964396515.1 uncultured Paludibacter sp. | reverse complement strand
CGGACTTACAGGTACATTCCTTACAAACGGTGCGATTGACTGTTTCGGTCAGTTTTGCGCCGTTGGCTTGGGAAATATGAAAACGAAGCGTGAACGCTCGCAGGCATTTTATCGCTGGCGGGCAACGCATTTCAAGGATTTACTTGCAGGCAGCGGATTGCAGTTTCAAAAGTGGAAACTGATAACACCGATGGAGCAACTTTTATCAAATGTTCGCAAAAACATTTTCACGCTTGATTCTGCTGATTGGCTCGAAATTCCACAGGTTGAATACATCGAACATTATGTTGATTTAACGGAAACGGAAATGAATGAGTATTTACGTTTAAACACAATGCTAAATGTACGACTTGATGACGAGGTGGTCAGTTTCAGCGAAAATCAAAAATTCGCAAAACTTCAAACACTTTGCGACGGATTTGTTTACACTGACACCGGCGAATCGGTACGTTCGCAATTCAGCACAAAACTCGATGAGGTTTGCGATTTTATCGACCGTTGTTGCGGGGAGGGCGAACAGGTTTTACTGTTTTACGCATTTCGGGAGGAAAAGGCATGGATTGAGGAGAAGCTCAAAAAATTGCACCTGAAATTTACTGACGTTAAAGACAGGAGGTTTTTGGAGAAGTGGAACGGTGGCGAGGTTGACGTGTTATTGGCGCACCCAGCATCTGCTGGGCATGGGTTGAACCTTCAGCACGGCGGAAGAATTTGCGTTTGGTCAACGATAACGTATGACTTCGAACTGTGGGCGCAGGCTAACGCACGGCTGGCTCGTCAGGGGCAGACACGGGGCGTGCAGATTCATTCATTCATGGCTCGCAATACGGTCGAAGTTCGGAAGTATCAGGCGTTGAATGATAAGAACAAGGTTTTGACGGAATTTGTCGAATTGACAAAGTAAGTTATAATTTTAGTATGGAATTTTTTAGCAGTATAATTTAATAACAAACAACATTATGATTTTGGAAATTTGGAAATTGAAAGAACGTGAGGCTGCGTTGCGACTGTTGGAGGTGGCAAAAGCGCAGGAAAGAATGCGAATGGAAACAACAGGATTGAAAGTTGTAAGGATTGATGAAACAACGGTTATTCTTGTGGCAGCGAACAGGGATTCAAACGAGGCGAAGGAATCGTTTCTCAAATCTTTGAAGTTATCGAGAACGCACATTGAAAACATTAAATTTAGTGTGGAGTAAAAAAATGACAAAACAAGAATCAAAATTAGTACATGAGTGCTGCATGATTGCACGCTCGAAAGGACTGGCAGCAATCCGATTGGAAAAGACTGGTAACAAGGGAGTTCCGGATTATCTTTTCATTAAGGAAGGTGGGCAGACGTTGTTCGTTGAATTTAAACGCCCGGACGGTCGTGGTGTGATTTCACCAGAGCAACGGTTCTGGTCGAAATTCTTGGGTTACTCGCATTGCTTCATTAGAAATGCTGAGGAGTTTGAACAACTTATAAAGATTTATTTTTCAATTTAATGTATGAAAAGAGCGAATAAAATTCTATCAAAATGTGTACTTTTGGAGCGGGCATTGTTGCAGGCATCAGAGGAATTGAACGAGGAATTAAAAAGTAAATACCCGGCACTCGCAAATGTTGTACGTAATGACTTTCGGGCGATTAACCGTTCGCACGAATATTTTTTTAAAACAGTTCAACCAATCCTGAAAAATGAGTTTCTCGAGGATTACGAGAAACTTGATAAATTGCTTTCAAATTTCTTTAATATTGAATGAAAAGCAATCTCACAGCACCGCAGCGGGCAGTTTGTGTCCGTTGCGGTGCTTTTTTTTTGTATATATCAGGTGAATTAAACACTTAAAAATAAAAATTTCTAAGCGTTTCTAAGGGGGGTATCTAAGGGGCTAAGTCATTGATAAAGAGTGGGGGTTTAGAGAATTAGATTATTTATATATATATATATATAATATTATAGTAAATAGTACTTCTAATAAGGTGTATATAGTGTTGTATATAGCCTATTTCATCTCGTTTTTTTTCTAATTTTCTAATTTTAACAAATAAATCTCTGATACATATAGAGTTAGACCCTTTAGAAATGCATTTATTAACATTTGAAGCTCTAATTTTCTAAGGGGCAAAAAAAACTTTTCAAAAATAATTAGCATAAAATTTGGAAAAGTTTGGGAAAATGTTGTATAATTGTGGCGGAAATGTGATAAAAATGTGAAAGATGGAACTATCAAAACTAAAACTTAATCCGAAAAACCCGAGATTAATAAAAGACGACAAGTTTAAACAACTTTGTAAATCGATTCAGGAATTTCCTGAAATGATGGCAAAACGTCCGATGGTTTGCGTTACTGATTCGGTTGACGGCAAGTTGTTCCCGTTGGGTGGCAATATGAGATTGAAGGCATTGAAGGAGTTAAAGTTCAAAGACATTCCTGATGAATGGGTTTCGATTGCGGATGATTGGACTGAAGAAAAGCGGGCGGAGTTTGCAATTAACATTATAACATAATGCCAAACCCGCAGAATTTAAAACCATTTCAGCCCGGCACAGTCCCGAACCCGAAAGGTAGGGGGCACGTAAAGGGACGGGCGACGATAGCAAAAGAGATTTTTGCGATGGCTGGAGTTTTGCCGAAAAAGACGATGGAGAAGTTGAAGCAGATGTACCCGGAGATTACGGAGGGGATGACCATTGGCGAAATCATGTTTATCGTTCAAAGTGTGAAGGCGATACAGAAATCAGATACGGCAGCGTTCAGGGCGATAGCTGACTATTTGCCGGATGATGTGAGCAACACTTCGGACATTGAACTGAAGGCGGAGGGGATTGGAATCAGGGACGCAGTTATCGACAAGTTCAGCAGGTTTCTTGACAAAGAAAACGACTGGACTATTTTGGAAGGTGGAAGCCGTAGCGGTAAGACTTATAATTTCCTGCTGTGGGCATTTATGCAAACGTTTAAGAAACGTTTTGACCTGTCAATCATTGCACCATCTTACAAGATGCTTGAATTGGGGTCGTTTGTTGACGTAAAGGAAATCCTGACAAGGTTTGCACCTGACATAAAAATTCCTGAAAGAGCGACGAAGATAGATTTATACAACGGCAGCCGTTGGGTATTCGAGGTGGTAACGGATGAGAATGAGGCGAAGCGAAACAGGGATAACGTATTTGTCAACGAGGGAGACGGAATCAAAGAAGAAGTTGCGATGATACTCGGACGTGCGAAGGGTCGGAAGTTTGTTGATTTCAATCCGGTTAAAAAGTTTTGGGTGCATAAATTGATTAAAGAGGATGAATCAAACATCATGCGGTCAACATGGCAGGAAAACCCGTTCCTGACTAAAAATCAACTTGATTGGTTCAGGATGTTGAAGGAGCGTGGCGAAAATGCGGAAGAAGGAAGCCCTGAGCGATACGCATACGAGGTGTATTACTTAGGCAATTATTCATTGTTATCCGGCAAGGCGTATGAGTTTGAGGATTTCGATATTATCGACCGTGCGCCTGAGCGGTTTGATTTCATGTTAAGTTATGCAGACCCATCACTCGGCACAGGTGCTGACTATTTCGCAGCCTGTTTGTTCGGAATAAAGGGACGGACAGTTTACGTTGTTGACGTTATTTTCTCACAGTTCGTAAAGTCCGGCGGTTATGTCGAAAAGTTGAATCAGTGGGACAGGGACAACAGGACGGCGATAGACCATTATTCGGAAGGGAATGGGGTCAGCGGTGTTGTTACTGGATATGTAAACGAACATTATCAGGGTGTTTTGAATATCGTTAATAACTCGACCCGCAAAGAGGCGGATATTATTGTTTACGCACCTACGGCGAAAAAATTTAAGTATGTTAGAAGTCCGAAAATGATTGATTTTCTGACACAGTGCGCAGCGTTTCCGAATGATGAACACGATGACGCACCAGACTGTTTGGCTAGGGGAGCGAAATTGTTACTTAAATACTTTGATATATTATGACGGCACGGCAAAAGGTTTACGGAGTGAAAAAAGAATTTATCATGTCGCACGAAGATGATATAAAATCACTTCGCAGGCGAATGAGTGCGAGGAAGGTTGCGGACGTGTTTGGAGGTATAATCAGCGTTTGGGATATATACAAGCAGGAATCGAAAAAAAAGATTTCCAAAAAAGTACGGTTTTAAAAAAAAATACATTATAATTGCACCATGTTAAAAGCGAAACTGATATATAAGGCTAACATCAACGGCGACATGACCGTTGAGGAACAGATCGAACAGGTAAAACTCGATGCTATTGCGGGCGGGTACACCGACAGGAATTTCACCGATTCGCTGAAAT
>CAYNGF010000207.1:0-4327 GCA_964396515.1 uncultured Paludibacter sp. | reverse complement strand
TGCCTGTCATCTCGCCTTAGGCGAGACGGGTTCGAGTCCCGTCCATACCGCAAAATTAAAACGCTATGATCTTATTTAGGTTTTAGCGTTTTTTTTGTTTTTTAGATTTGTACAATAATTGCATATTTCAGAATCTCCCATACATATCTTATTAAGTATTTCAAAAAATAATCCATATAAAACAAAAGTCAATATAGCTAAGTTTATTTTAAATCCTTGTTATAGTTTTCCAATGCCTGAAAAAATGCCTTAACATTTTGAACAGGAACATGAGGCGGCAAATCGCAACCGGTTGAAAGTACAAAATTGGGGAATTCGGAAGTTTTCATTAATAAATCACCCACATAAGCTTCAATTTCTGCAGGCGATTGCATTTTCATAATACCTACCGGATCTACATTTCCCATTATCAGTTTATCTTTGGGGCAAAATTTTAGCGTTTCAACCATATCGATGGCGTTACCAAAATGAAATGCTGCTGCTCCGGTCGAAAGCATTGCCTGTGTACAGTGTCCGGTATTTCCACAGTTATGAAGTATAATTATAAAATTATCATCCTGTAATTCATCGACTAATCGTTTTACATATACTGAAGAGAATGTTTCGCATTGTTCGTTCGAAAGTAATCCGGCAGCAGGTTCAGCCACTACCACACCCGAACAACCAATCGATTTCAGCTCCCGACAGTATTTAATAATAAACTCGGTACATTTATCGAGCAATATCATAATGGCGTCAGGTTCAATGTAGCAAGCCATCATTATTTCGGACAAATCATAAAGTCTTCCAGCTAATGAGAAAGGTCCGATGCAACCGGCAAAAACAGGTTTCTTATAACCAAGAGCTACTGTCAATTTATTTGCTTTGATATATTCCGGAATACGTCCTGCATTTAAATCCGGAACTTTCAAATTTTCAATTTCTTCTACATTCGAAACTAAGCGTCCTCTGATATGTGGCATATCGTTTTGCTGAAACTCAATTTCGCAACCAAAAGCTTCTGCTTCGAGTGTTAAATCCATAATAACAGTGGTAGCAGCAGATGGAAAAATTTCAGCTAATTTCTTAATGGCATCAGCATGAACCTGACCACACTGAACAGCTTCTTTCACGGTTTTTCCAATCATTTCGATGCCCGGATGGGTCATTATCGGAATTGAAATTCGTTGGTTCGATTCAATTTGCTCGAGCATCCAGTTTTTCATATTTATCATAACTCTACTAATATAATGTATTGAATATCAATTTTATAATAAATTTTATAAATCCTTAAAAGAGACAATAAAAAAAATGTGCATATGCATAAAAGCATTTGCAATAATTAAATTCGAAGTAAAAAAATGAAAATTAACCTTAAGAAGCAAGTTTATTTAGATATTCAACTAAACCCTGTGGATCCGGTGCATACACATTCGCTCCGATTTTTTGGCAGAATTCGTTGTTTACCGGTGCACCTCCTATACAAACTACAGTTTTGGGTGAGGCTGATTTAATTTCGGTAACTATTGACCCCATATTCACCATAGTTGTGGTTAATAATGCCGAAAGTGCAATAACTGCTCCCGGATTTTCATTAAGTGCGGCTATATATTTTTCGGCTGATACATCCACGCCAAGGTCGATTACTTTCCATCCGGCACCTTCTACCATCATGGCAACTAAGTTTTTACCAATATCGTGCAGGTCGCCTTTTACGGTACCGATAATCAAGGTTCCTTTTGTTTTAATTTCGCCCGAAGTGAAAAATGGTTTTAAAACCAGCATGGCAGCACCCATAGCACGGGCCGACATCAACATTTGAGGAACAAATATTTTATTTTCGGTAAATTTTTTTCCAACTTTATCCATCGCCGGAATTAATGCATTTTCGAGTATTTCCTGTGGACCTACACCTGCTTCTAAGGCTTTGGCAGTTAATTCTGAAGCTCCGTCCTGTCCTTTCAATTGTGGTGGAAATGGTGATTTCTGATCGGCTTTGCCTAATTCTACTACTTCTAGTAGCTGTGCTAATAATTCATTCATTGCTTTTAAATAATAAGGATTATAATAATTGATTATCGATTTTTTTTATCACAATTGATATTTTACAAAAATAATACTCCAAACAACGCTAAACTACAACAATTTTCACTATTTTTGGTGCTATATTAACATATACGAAAATTATTATTTAAATTACATTATTTTAAAATGTCGCAAGTTCCCGAAAAAATCACAGGTTTGCAACAACCCACAATCCTTGTAGGTATTTTTCAGGATAATCTGGAGAGTATTAACTGGCATTATCACGATTATTACGAAATAAGTTTCATCACTGAAGGAACCGGCAAACGTTTTGTTGCCGACTCGATGGATGATTTTTTTCCGGGCGATCTGGTATTTGTAGCACCTAATATTCCTCATACTTGGGTGGTTGATAAAGAGCAGGTTACAACCAATGCTCGCAAACTCGAAATGGTTTATCTGCAATTTACGGATACTACTTTAGGCAAAGATATGCTTGCATTGAGCGAGTTTAGCAATGCTTCCACTGCACTTAAGCATTCAGAAAGGGGAATCCGTGTAACAGGTAAAACGCTCGACGAAGCAAGCAACATGCTACTCCAAATGCCTTATTCAAACAGTTTTAACCGTTACATCCTTTTTCTGGAGCTTCTGGATTTGATTGGAAAAAGCAACGATTTAATCCCCTTAGCCAGCAAAGAATATATCAACAAGCGTTTCCATTCCGACAATAAACGCATTCAAACCATTCACGAATATTTTATGAAACATTACCGCGATGAGATTGATTTAACTCAGATTGCCTCGCTGGTGAGTATGGCCGAAGGTTCGCTTTGCCGGTTTTTTAAAATGCAAATGGGCATGACGATTTTTGAATATCTGAATAAAATTAAAGTCGAGTTCGCATGTAAACTACTCATGAACAAAGAAATAAGCATTACCGAAGTGGCTTACGACAGTGGATTCAACAATTTGAGTCATTTCAACAAGCAATTTAAAAAAGTAACCAACCTGCAACCTTCCGAATATCGACTTCGGTTTAAGAAACTCGTTTAATGCAGAACGGCCGTTTTGCGTTTATTATACTAAAAAAAAGATTTGTCTGTGAATCTAAATTTTCAAATCATTAAATTTTAAAATTATACTATCATGGCTACATTCATGTCATTAACTTTTGACAAAATCTCCAGCAAATATGGAGATGCGCTTGCCACGCAATTAAAAGCTACCGGTAAAAATTACCTTCGCGTTGCAAGTGTTCCAACCAACTCACGCACCGACAAACAGGTGGCACATCGGGCTTAATTTGCGGATATCAACTCTGTGCTTCGGCCTTTCTATTCCGGATTCAAGAAAAACTTCGGAGGCAACCCGTGCATTCGTTACAGAATAAATATCGGCTTCAAAAATGCAATTGTAGGTGAATATCCCGACTTTAGCATCGATTTGTTAAAACTTATGTTTGCCGAAGGCGCAATTTACACAGACGATTCGGTTTTGGCTGAAAAAACAGCTATCAATAAGTTTCATAATTATCAATCAGGATTTTGATATACTTTGTTCATTTTCACCCATTCTAATTTATGACCAGGCAAAGCTTGTTGGAATTTGCTCATCAACGCTGCCCATTCAGTCTGTCGTTCGTAGGTAGCCATTTTTTGCCATGCCTCGTCAATATCCACTTCCACAGGCATTTCACAAATCATAAACAAGCGGTTGTCCACATTGTAAATATCCATGACTTCGACACCCGATTTTTTGATTCCTTCGCCAATTACATTCCAAAAATGCTCCGGCGAATGATATTTCAGGTATTCAGCAATAAGTTCAGGATCGTTTTTCAGATCCAACGCCAAACAATAGCGTTTGTACGGTTTTGAATAAGTTCTTACAATTTCAGGTTCCAGAATAGTAGATTAGTTTTGTATTTTGTATTTCGTATTTTGTCTTTGCTCTTTTGTCTTTGCTCTTTTGTCTTTGCTCTTAACTCTATTTTCTAATTATTATATAGTCCGATTATAAACGTCCCTACAATAATTACTACGAGCGAAACAAACATAATCGTGCGCGTTTCCGAAGGAATGCCTTTCCACTCGCCTTTAAAAAGTCCCCAAAGCATGGCAATAACAATGGTAAACGCCATCAGAATTCCCCAGGCAGCAAAGGTGTATTCACCCATCATGCTTTTACCGGCTCCAAAAAATATAAACTGTACATACCAGAGCAATCCTGCCAATCCGGTCATAGCCAGATTTTTCAGACTGATAGTGTCTTAGCCCCCTAATTAACTGGACTATTTTGTAGAATCAATTTAGGACATTAA
>CAYNGF010000206.1:0-4369 GCA_964396515.1 uncultured Paludibacter sp. | reverse complement strand
GGTGAAATAGTGGTTGGTAATAAAAATAAGCTGATATGTGCTTCCACAGCTGCAGGTCCCGCTTTCGAGGGAACCAATATTTCCATGGGAATGCGGGCTGTTACCGGTGCTATCTCATCATTTCAACTAGTTGGCAATAAAATTGTTGCAAATACCATCGGCAAAGTACAACCGAAAGGAATCTGTGGCAGCGCTCTGGTTGATGCCATAGCTATTCTTACTGAAACAAAACAGATTGGATTGTTTGGCGAAATTATTTCAGGAGAGCCTACTGTAGAACTTGTAAAAAGAATTAAAATCACTCAAAGAGATATAAACGAGTTTCAATTAGCAAAAGCTGCCATTGCTGCAGGATTGGAAATTTTGTGCCAAAAACTTTCCATCAAAATAAATGACATTGAAAAAGTGTATATCGCCGGTGGTTTTGGAAATTACCTAAACATTGCAAATATTGTTAAAACCGGAATGATTGAACTTCCGGAATCCAAAATTCATAAAATGGGAAATACAGCGCTTATTGGTGCAAAAATGTTTCTTTATCAAAATGACTATTTTTTAAATGAAATCCTTCACAAAACAACGCATATCAATCTTGAAAGTCACCCTGATTTTCAGGATATTTATGTGGATAAGATGATATTTTGAATTCAGAGCAAGGAGCAAAGAACAAAGACACTTCAAAAAGTTCGCCAGACTTTTGAACGTTTATTTGTGACAGAGCAAAGACAATTTTGAGAAACACAAGATAAAATGAGTTGGCAAACTATTAAAGTTACTTTTTCCGAGTTAAATTTAGATTTGAAAGAAATTTATCTGAATCTGGGTTATGGTGGTGCTGAACCTGAAAAACACTTTAAAGTAATGGTTCAATCGATGATTCAGGATATTTCGGAGTTTTGCAGGCCGGTAGTGGGTTTTGGTATGTACGAAGGCTATTGTAATAACGATAAATTCGTGATAATCAATAATCAATACATTAAAGTAGGTCAAGTCATTACTAAATATCTACAAAATTGCAGCCAATTTGCTGTATTTTTAGTAACTGCCGGATTGGAATTCGACGAATACTGCAGCCGTTTGAAATCTGAAGCAGATATTTTATCGGAATTTATCGCTTATTCAATCGGCACCGAAATAGCTGAAGCTGCAGTACGTTTTGTTTCCGAAAAAATAGCTGCAGAAGCTACAGTTAAGAATTTGGGTTACACACAAAGTTATAGCCCCGGTTATTGTAGCTGGCATGTGCGGGAGCAGAAAAATTTATTTAAACTAATGCCTGAAAAGCCTTGTGGTGTAATCCTGAACGAATCGAACTTAATGTATCCCGAAAAATCAGTGAGCGGTATTATCGGACTAGGTGAAAATATAAAATACACCGCCCACTCTTGTGAAATTTGTGGGATGGTAAATTGTTATAAAAGAAAGAGATAAGTGCTCAAAAAATACATTTAAAGCCAAACAGCTATTAATCAAATACAACTATCCTTCTACATTTTTTAATTGATTGTGATAACATAATTATACACATAAAATTATTATAAATTCAATTCAAACACCTTAAATTGACTGATTTTTGAACCTTATTGCAATCTGATGCAGATTAGATACAGAAATAAAAACGCTACTTTTGTTTCAAATACAAAAATTAACAACATCATTATGTCAATTCACAATTTTAAATCAAAATCTTTTACTGTTTTATTTATACTGAGTATATTAATTTCGGCTCAAATACCCACCAATGCAAGCAACCTGATTCAAAACATCAACACTCGGGCTGTTTTTACACTCAACGGCAAATGGAACTATATCATCGATCCATACGAAACCGGTTTCTACGACTACAGGTACAAACCATTCGATGAAATGAAAAATCCCGGCAATGGTGCCTTTTTTCTTGATAAAACGCCCAAAGATGCATCAGAGTTGATTGAATACTCTTTTGATAAATCACCTACACTAATGGTACCCGGCGACTGGAACTCGCAAGACGACAAACTCATGTATTACGAAGGTACAATCTGGTATCGTCGGAAATTCGATTATACCCCCAAAGCATCCGATAACCGTGTTTTTGTTCATTTTGGGGCTGCCAATTACGAAACACATGTTTACCTGAACGGCAAAAAACTTGGGAGTCATGTAGGAGGATTCACTCCGTTTAATTTTGAGATTACACAAGTTCTTCAGCCGAAAAACAATTCGCTGGTAGTGAAAGTAGATAACAAACGCAAGCGTGAAGGAGTACCTACGTTGAATACTGATTGGTGGAATTATGGCGGTATCACGCGTGAGGTTTCAATAGTTGAAGTGCCATCAACCTTTATCGAAGATTATCTGGTGCAATTAAAAAAAGGAACCAACGATGAAATAGCCGGTTATGTACAATTAAATGGCGCTGTAACATCAGCAACAGTTAAGATAGAGATCCCTGAATTGAAAATTACAGTAGAAGGAAAAACCGATGCCACAGGAAAAGCTGAATTTTCAATCAAAAATAAAAGAATTGTTTATTGGAGTCCCGAAAACCCAAAACTTTACGATGTAGTAATTTCATGCAACGAAAATAAAGTTGCCGATAAAATTGGCTTCAGAACTATCGAAACCCGAGGAACAGATATTTTATTGAATGGGAAATCCATTTTCCTGCGAGGAATATGTATTCACGAAGAAATCGCATTACGTAGCGGAAGAGCATTTTCTGAATCGGATGCAGTGATGCTACTGAATTCAGCCAAAGAGTTAGGGTGCAATTATGTTCGGTTGGCACATTATCCGCATTCTGAAAACATGATTCGAAAAGCTGACGAAATGGGCATTTTAGTATGGGAAGAAAATCCCGTTTATTGGACTATTCAGTGGGAAAACCCCGAAACACTCCAAAATGCAAAAAATCAGTTGACCGAAGTAATGACGCGTGACAAAAACCGAGCAGCAGTAATCATCTGGTCAATGGCAAACGAAACTCCTGTAAGTGAAACCCGCAATAATTTTCTGAAAGAACTGGCTTCACACGCTCGTAACCTTGACAATACCAGACTCATTTCAGCAGCGCTTGAAGTGCATGGTGGTAAAAAACCAAATGAAAAGGTTGTAGAAGACTTTTTTGCCGATTATGTGGATATTGTAAATTTCAACGAATATGTGGGTTGGTACGATGGCATGCCCGAAAAATGCGATCGTTTGGAATGGACTATTAATTATGATAAACCCGTAATGATTAGTGAATTTGGAGCAGGTGCCTTACAAGGACATCATGGCGATGTGAATGCACGTTTTACCGAAGAACATCAGGCAGATTTATACAAACGTACACTTAAAATGCTTTCAAAAATTCCGCAATTCAGAGGTGTCTCTCCATGGATTTTATACGATTTTCGTTCGCCAAAACGTGTACTGCCCGGCATTCAGGACGGATGGAATCGCAAGGGAGTGATTGGGCAAAATGGTACAAAAAAACAAGCATTTTTTATACTGCGCGATTTTTATCTCCAAAAAGAAGCAGAATATAATCAGCAATCAAAAACGAAAAAATAGTTTTATTTCAGCTATCGATGAAAAAGATTTCAATTTTGTTCATTTTATTTTTTGTCTTTGGAAAAGGTTTTGCGCAGTACCGAAAAGCTGAAATTATTGATATAATAAATAAGGTCAATAACTATTGGCAAAATAGCAATCCAAATCCGGGTAGAGCATTTTGGGATAATGCAGCCTATCATACAGGAAATTTGGAGGCATATAGCGTTACCCAAAACGAAGCATTCAAGGAGTATTCTGAAAAATGGGCAAAACAAAATCTTTGGATGGGTGCCCGTAGTAACGATCGCTCAAAATGGAAATATACTTACGGTGAAACAAACGATTTCGTACTCTTTGGCGATTGGCAAATTTGCTTTCAGGTGTATATCGATTTGTATAACTTAAAACCCGACAGTATTAAAATTGCGCGTGCTATTGAGGTAATGGAATATCAGATGAGTACGCCTAATGTGGATTATTGGTGGTGGGTCGATGGTTTGTATATGGTAATGCCTGTTATGACTAAATTGTATAAACTTACCGGGAAGCAAATTTATTTAGACAAATTGTTCGATTATTACAAGTATGCCGAAAATTTGATGCTCGACCCTGAAACCGGCTTATTTTACCGCGATGCAAAATATATTTATCCGAAACACAAAAGTGTAAACGGGTTGAAAGATTTCTGGTCGCGCGGTAATGGTTGGCTTTTTGCAGGTTTAGCTCGAATTATCAACGACTTACCTGAAAATTACCCACACCGCACGCATTTTGTTAATCAATTTAAAAAAATGGCTGAAGCGTTAAAATCTGCCCAACAAAAAGATGGTTACTGGACGCGAAGCCTTCT
>CAYNGF010000205.1:0-4377 GCA_964396515.1 uncultured Paludibacter sp. | reverse complement strand
TCTTTCGACTTCGGTGGTTCGAATCCATCACTGCCCACTTTACCAGTTAACAGTTCAAAGTTGAAAATTGACAGTTCGCTGTCAACTTTCAAATATCAACTGTAAACTAAATTGCGGAAGTAGCTCAGTTGATAGAGCATTAGCCTTCCAAGCTGAGGGTCGCGGGTTTGAGTCCCGTCTTCCGCTCTAAAAAAAAGCTGACAAAAGTTGTCAGCTTTTTTTATTAATATTATTAGCGTAAAGATAAAACTAATAAATACAACAAATTACAGAATTGTGAAATAAAGTTTTGGTGAATGATTGTATAATATTTTATTCTTTCAATTACCGGTTATACAGTAAAATATCACAACTTCCAAACAACACCTGCAGAAAATGTACGTCCGGTATTATAAACTTTATTATTTAATGTAGCTTGTTTATTTTCAAGGTTTTTAATGTATTCGTACGTTTGTTGAGTAACAAAAGGTTGAGAGAGAATATCTTTTACACCAAATTTTATTTCGAAATTCTTACCAATTTTTTTATTCAAAGAAAAGTCGATTACATTTCGGGGCATTTCATAAATATCAGGTATAACAACTTCGCCCTGGTTCAGTTGTGCAGCTACTAGAATACGTTTGCCTGTAACATTATACATCAACGACGCTGACCAACCTTTTGCATCATTTTGATAATAAATTCCTGCATTAACCACATAAGGTGATTGACCCTGAAGCGCTCTACTGCGTTCTGTTTCAGTGTTCTCAAATTCAACTTTACTGAAAATATAAGAAGCATTCAAATTAAAACTGAAATTTTTTAGCCCTATGAGTGTTTCGAGCGACTTTTTTATTTCTAATTCAAGTCCGTAATTAATAGCCCCAAGAGCATTTTCGAATGAAAATTCGTTACCTGTTCCAACGCTGACCATTTCGATAGGATTTCTGAAATTTTTGTAAAAAGCAGCTAATGTGTACGTTTCACCGGGTGTAGGATAATGTTCAAAACGCAAATCGATATTTTGAATCGATGCATCTTTCAGCTCCGGATTACCTCGCACAGAATTCTTCTCTGTAAAATCATAATAACTTAATGGCGAAACTTCGCGAAATTCCGGTCGGTTTATCGTATGTGCATAAGCTAATCTTAAAAGTGTTTTGGCGTTGAAATTAAATGTTGTATTAAGTGATGGAAAAAGATTGAAAGTAGGTTCATCGACATTAACAGGAGCACTAATATTATAGTATCCATTAAGCATAAGCCTGTTATACTCAGCCCGAACACCGGCGCTAATATTAAACATTTCTATCGGTATTGTTACTGACAAATATGCTGCATTCAGCAAATTTCTAGCACGATAACTGTTGGCAATGTTCGTTTGCTCGTCGACACTTATTATTTTGCCCTGTCCGAGATATGGTGCTGTAAAAAGTTCATTAAATGAAAGTGCATTAACCTGATCGTCATCGTATGGTCCATAAGCTTTACGATAAGTTATACTACGTTCGGCAAAATTTCGTGTTTTAAATTCATTATATAAACCTGTTTTCAGTGTCGGTCTTATATCGCCAATTAATAACTTGTTTTCATAGTTAGCTGCAACAATGCCTACAAACTCATGATTTGTCATGTACAATCGTCCTAACTCGTTGATACTTGGAACATCAGGTAACATATACTGAAATTTTCCATCGCTTATTTCTTTTAAACTACGATTTTGACGGTCAGGTTCTATACGATTGGCATAAGCGAACCCGACATTCCAGTCCAATTTGTTTTCTTCTTCGTTTTTAAGTTTGTGATTACCGCTTATCTGTCCTGAATATACCGTACGAGAAGAATATTGATTGCTGAAATATAAAAAATTTCCCTGACGATAGTTATTCCAACCATAAGTATTTCCACTGCGATCTACACCTATTTGATTAAGCATATTTTTAAATTCAATACGTGTTCCTTCTGAGTTTTGATAAGCCCAGTTGTGCAGTAATCCGACTCTGTATTCGTTTGTATAAACATTTGCAATGTAACGGTATAAATATGTTGGCGTTTCGGTTTCGGAATCGAAACGTTCGTACATATTATTTTCCATATTACTGCGTGTAGAATAATTATTGCTATAACTTACAGATGTAATATTCCCGATTTTTGCACCTTCAGATAAGTTCCATCTCTTACCAAGTGAAAATGTTATTTTCTGATTTGGTAATGCAATATATTGTTTTGTTTCCCAATGGTTTGACAATTGTAAAGCAGCAGCATCTCGCTGAGCCAAAGGAAGTGTGGAAAGACTGGCAGGAAAACCAGAAGGCAAACTTCTCGCTGCACTTCCTAAACCAAGAAAATCGAATGTAAAACCTGGAAGCCGATATGTGGGTTGAAAAGTAGTAACATCATTGTAACCATATCCATATTCAACATTAAGAAAGTTTTCATCTGGGATATTTTTAGTAGATATTTTAATAAAACCTCCTGTAGCTTCAGCAGACAGTTCAGGTGAGCCTGTTTTATATATCAGCAGGTTATCTATCATATTACTTGGAATCGCATCAAAAGAAAAAGCTTTCACATCAGTTTCGCTACTTGGCGTAGCAGCATTATTTAGCCAAACATTGTTATAACGCTGATTAAGCCCGCGAACAACCACAAAACGGTTATCCTGTATTGTGATTCCCGGTACACGTTTTATAACTTCAGAAGCATCACGGTCGAGCGTTTTACCGATTTGCTGCGACGAAATTCCATTTACAACCTGCACGGCAGCTTTTACGCTATTCAACATTGAAAGTTCGGTATCTGTTCTTCTTTGTGCCACCACCTGTACACCTTCGAGTACAAGAGAAGCTTCTTCCATATCAATATTAACTATTGCGGGTTTTGAACGTTCTACGTTCACATTTTGAATACGTTGTGTTGTATAAGAAACATAAGAAACTACCAGTGTATATTTTCCCGGGCTGACTGATAACTTGAAGTTACCATCTATATCTGCAGTAGTTCCGTTGGTTGTTCCTTCAATAAGTATGGCTGCTCCTGTAAGTGGTTCTTTTAATTTTTTGTCCATTACGCGCCCTTCTATTGAGCTTTGAGCCATCAAAATTGTACTCGAAAAAGTTGTAAAAAAGAAAATTAAAAAATGAGGCGATTTGAATATTTTCATTTGAAGTTTGTAACTGATTTTGGCGGCAAAATTACGAAACGTGTGTTTCAGAACTGATAAAAACCTGTTACAATGAAGTTACTTAATACTGATACATAAAAAGTGCATTTTTAATGTTGAATAATTTTTTAAAAATAAATGGGCATTGCATGGTTTTGCTAAATGTTTGATAAAAAACAAAATAATTCAAAAAAATGAAGAAAATCAGTGAACTTTCTTTCTATTGAATCAGTTTTACAAATTATTATAAGAAATGTGTAATAACAAAATATGGACTTATATCAGAAAAAAATAATGAAAAGTTTAATACTTAGCATAATCATACTTGTAATAATGGCATGCGACAACAAGCCTGTTATTGTTTTAAAGACAGTAAACTTTGATGAATTAAGTCAGATTATAAATAAAAATGATGATGTGCTTTATGTAGTAAATTTCTGGGCTACTTGGTGCAGTCCATGTGTTGAGGAGCTTCCTGAATTCATGGAAATAAACCGAGAATTTTATAAAACCGGTAATTTTAAAATGATTCTTGTATCACTTGACAAAGCTTCGGAACTTGAAACTGAAGTTAAACCATTTATTGAAAATAAAAAAATTGATGTAGATGTTTATTTGCTCGACGATAACAAACGAATGAATTACTGGATTCCTTCCATAGATGCCGGTTGGACAGGTGCAATTCCTGCAACAGTTTTTATAAGAAACGGGCAAAAACTTCATTTCGAAGAAAACAAACTTGATAAAAATGAATTAAAACAAATCGTTCAAATGAATTTATAAAACAATCAATAAACTAAAAAAAAAGAAAAACATGAGGAAACTTGCTTTATTATTATTTTCAGTGTTTGTTCTGACAGTGAGCTCAGAAGCACAAAATAACACCAAAAAAGGTTATGAACCCGGTGATATTGCAACTGATTTTAAACTTAAAAATGTAGATGGAAAACTTGTTTCACTTGCTGATTACAAAAAAGCGAAAGGGTTTATTGTCATTTTCACTTGTAACCATTGTCCCTATGCTGTAGCCTATGAGGATAGAATTATTGCACTCGATAAAAAATATGCTTCTTTGGGATTTCCGGTGATTGCAATAAATCCAAACGACCCTGCTGCACAACCTAAAGACAGTTACGAGGCAATGCAGCAACGAGCCAAAGAAAAAGGTTTTACATTTCCCTATCTGTTCGACGAAGGACAAAAAATATATCCGCAATACGGCGCTACTAAAACCC
>CAYNGF010000204.1:0-4386 GCA_964396515.1 uncultured Paludibacter sp. | reverse complement strand
CAGGACCTGCCCGGTCGTTCCTCCGACCGGCACCCCGGGGCCAGCCGGTCCCTGGGCCCCCGCCTGGGCCACGGAAACCTGGAAAGCCATTGGGGAAACCTGGATGGACCGGTTGACGCAGGAGACTTCCACCGTGTTCCCGATGGCGGCCACGGCCAACCCCGACGCCGTGATCTCGACGGTATGGGTCGTGTAACTGACCGCCAGGCTCATGCTAGTCCACCACCTCGGGGGAACTGACCCACTTGCCGTCGAAAAGCCGGGTCACTACCCCGCCGGGGCTCTCGACCTCCATGGCGCAAACACCCTTCTTCCCCAGGGATTCGGACTGAAGCAGGGCCGTCCTCTCGTCCGAGAGGGTGGCCGTGAACTTCCCGTCCGTCGTGCCGACGCTGATGCCGTCGCTGTCCGTGAGACGGAAGTATTCCGTTCCCCCGACCCGGTCCTTGAAGGAGAGCCGGGCGGAGTACCCCGTCACGTCTATGGGGTCACCGGCCTGGTCCTTGTAGACGCTCTCGAACGAAAACGTCGTGCCGCAGTCGATGAAGAACATGAGCGTCTCGTCCACGAGTTCAATCTTGTTCGCCAACGAAGTCACCTCCGTTCTGAAAGGAGCCGCCCGGCAGGGGGAACCCCCACCGGGCGGATTTCCGGCCTAGAAGTAGGCCATGACGTCCTTCTTGCGTTTCGGCTTCCTCCATCCCAGGAGAGCCCCCGGCCTCCCCTCCTCCAGGGTCCTCAGGAGCCGCTTCACGGCCGTGACGGGAACCCCTCCCAGGAGGAGCGAATAGGCCTCGTAGAGGGCCAGGATTTCATCCCCGCCGAACTCGAAGTCGGCCAGCCCCTTGATGCCCTTGCCCAAGTCCTGAGCGGCCGAATCCAGGGCGGTACCGCCCCCGAACCCATTCCAGGCGGAAATGACGCCTTTCCCCAGGATCGGGAAGCTTCCCACCACGTCCTCCGTCAGGTAACCCGCCAGTTCTTTCGGTTCCTCCGGCGGCTTGCCTTTCGCTATGAGAGACAGGAGGAAGGTGGCCGTCAAGAGGCCCATGGAGGTTCCCAAAGCCCCGCCGATCCGGCCGGACCTCAGGTCGCCCCAGAGATCGTGAGAGGCGATGTTCCAGACCTTGTTGGCCTGGTTCTGGAAAACCGTCATGAGGTTCAGGAACTCGTTCTGGGCCATGAATCTCGGAAGTTCCTTCGGGTTGGCGGCCTGTTGGGTGTTCAGGGTGACCCGCTGGGCCCGGTAACGGGCGTCCTCGGGGGAGGCCTTCCTGGCGAGTTCCGCCCGGTAGACGGCGTTCCAGCCGATGACACGGGTCACCATGTCGAACCAGAGGATGGGTTTGAAACCCGCACGCCCGATGGCGTGCTTCACCCTCCTGTACTTCGGGTCCTTCGTCCGCTTGAGTTCCTCCAGGGTCCGCTCGATGGCCTGGTCCTTGACCTGGGGGTCGAGTTCCCAGACGGTTTGCAGGGTCCTCTTTGGGGCGATGGCGAACTCAAAGGCGGACATGAGCAGGTGGGTCGGCCCCGCATCCCTCAGGTAGTAGGCCAGGGCCGTGGGCTGTTTCAGGATCGTGCCCAGGTTGTAGGCCAGGTAGGCCACGGCGGCGTTGGACCGGACGAACTTCGCCAGGACGTCCGTGGCGGCGTAGCCCTTGTAGAAGTCGGGCACCGCCAGGCGATTGACGAAGTGCTCCAGGGCCTGGTAGACCTCCTTGCCGTATCGGGCCTCCAGGGTCTGCTTCAGGTTGGGGTCTCGGATGACGTCCTGGAACTCCTTCACCATGGAAGCGTAGGCGATGAAGTGCTCCTGGATGTCCACGGTCTTGAGCCAGTTCCCGAAGAGCCCCACCTGGAGGGGGGTCTGGTGTTCCGGTGCGATGGTCTTGCGGGTGTGGGAGAAGCCGTGCCTGACGTAGAAGCGCCTCAGGCCGTTCACCCGCATGAACTCGTTCTTGAGGGCCTCAAGCCCCGTGTCCATGAGTTCCCCGCTCTCTTGCCAGGAATCCCGGTACATGGGGGAGTAGTAGGGCTCGTCCAGGAAGCCGACGTCGTAGGTGTCCACCAGGGCGTCCTTCAGGGCCTGACGCCTCTTGTCGTAGTCCTCCAGGACGGCCTCGGCCAGGGCGATCTCCTTCGGCTCCAGTAGTTTCTCCATCTCGGCCTTCATGGCCTCGTCGATGCCGTTGCCGTACTTCAGGGCGTCTCGCTTCTTCTCGTTGAGCCAGCCCACGTAGACCTCCAGGATGGCGTCCAGGGTGAAGTCCACCTTTTCGCCGGTCTCCGGGTCCACGGTGGAGTAGCGCACGGCGGCCAGGTCGTTCTCGTCGATCCCCAGTTCCTTCATCTTGGCCATCATGGCGTCGTGCCTGGAGAACTTCTGCCTCAGGAAGGCGTCCTCGGCCTGGTCGGCCCGGCGCATCATGTAGTTGTGCCAGAGGCCCTTGAAGTTGCCGTAGTTGTCGAGCCAGTCCAGGATGCGGCTCGGGGTCCAGGTCCAGGCCTTCAGGAACTCCATCTTCTTGCGTTTCCGGTGGCCCGGCACGAGGGTCTGCTCGGTCTTACCGGCCTTGCCTCCCAGGCTATCGGTCAAGGTCTTGACGGTGTTGTCCAGCTTCTCCCGGTAGGCCCTGTGTTTCTCGGTCAGTTCGGCCTTCCCGGCCTCCTTCAGGGCCATGACCTCCGTGTGAAGCTTCCTGAGTTCGTCGATGCTCATTTCGTAGACCGATTGCCGGGTGAGACGGGCCAGGTCGTCGGGGGAGAAATCGTCCTCCGCCTGGGGGTTGTCGGCCAGGAACTGACGGAGTTCGGCGTCGATCCGGGCCTGGTATTTCCTGGGGTCAACCCCCTCGGCCTTGGCCATTTCCCTGACGGGCTTCGTGATTCCCCGGCGCTTGGTGTCGTACCCCTCCAGGAGTTGGGCGATCTTCTCCCGGTAGGCCCAGGAGATGGAACTGCGGGTCGCCGTGTCCAGGTCCTTGACCATGGATCGGACCTCGGCCCTCTCTGCGGCCCTGGCCTGTTGGCGCCGCTTCACCTCCGCCACCCTCTGGCGTGCGGCGATGTAACCGGCACGGTAGCCGGTCTTCCGGGCGATCTGGGCGGCGATACGGGAATAGCGCTGGGCCAGCCGCATGGCCTCCCGGAGGGCTTCCTTCTCGGAAACGAGTTCCCCCACGGAGGTCTGCCCCGTGACGGCCAGGATCGTGTCCTTGACCCTGGCCTGGACCCACTTGAAGGCGTCGCCCTTGGCCTTACGGGCCATCTCGTTCCACCGGAGGGGTTCCCCCTGGGGTTTCTCCCTGGGGGCCTTCTTCAGTTGCTCCTCCGTCTCGGCGGCCAGGTTGCGCTCGGCGTAGAGGTTCCACATCTCCTCCTTCAGGAGTTGGATCATCCCATCGTCCGTTCCGTCGTTGGAGGCCTTTTCGTACTCGCCCCGGAGTTCCCCGAGGGCGGCGTCGATGGCGTCGATGCGTCGTTTCAGGTAGCGCCTGGCCTGGGCCGTTCCCAGCTTCTCCAGGAGCCAGGGAAGGTTGTCCTGGGTAACCGCCAGGACGGGAGGAAGCTGGTTGGGGTTTTCCGGCCGGTTGATAAGCTGGTTGAAGAGGTTCTGGGCGTCCGTGACGTCGTAGCCCATCTGGGAGAGCCGAAGAGCCATCTCGTCCAGGGCCAGGCCGGTGCGGCGGTAGAGCCACCCCACCGACTCCCTCAGGCGGGTGGCAAAATCCGTTCCCAGAAGGTTGGCCACCTGGTCGTAGGAAATACCGCCCATGGTCCTGACGGCTTTCACCAGGTTCTGCCAACCCTTCCAGGCTTCGGTCTTCATGGCGATGGACTCCATGGCCTCCATGAGGTCGTCCACCTCGGTGGCGCCCTCCGGGGAACCCTCCTTGAACCACACGGGGTCGAAGAGGGCCTCCTCGTCGCCCTCGGCGGCCCGGTTCGCCGGGCCCTCCATGGCGATGATGGCCTCGGTTTCCTCCCGCTTCTCGGGGTCCGGCGGGAGTTCGTCCACAGCTTTCAATTCGTCCTGATAGAACGTCCGGCTCTCGATCTCGTCCTCCAGGGCGAACATGCGGTCATAGACGCCCCGCACCTCGTCCGAGAGGACCACGTCCAGGTTCGTGACGCTCTGGTAGACGTTGGTGAGCCACTTTCGGAACCACTCGAAGACGCCAGCCAGCCGGGGCGTCGGGGCTTCCCCCTCCATGAGCCAGGCCTCGAATCCACGGGCGAACTTCTCGTGGTGGGTCGTGTCCAGAGTCTGTCCGGGGGTCAGGCCCAGCCAGGCCCTCAGGTCCTCCCAGTCCTTTTTGACCTGGGCCGGGGCGTTCTCCAGGCTGGCGATCCTCTCGAAGTCCAGGAGGAAGATGTGGCCGG
>CAYNGF010000203.1:0-4388 GCA_964396515.1 uncultured Paludibacter sp. | reverse complement strand
GAAACAAATTACAAATATTCGAACAAGAAATTTGTTTGCATCAGTAGTATTACTGCTTGCTATGGCTTTGAGTGTACATGCTCAAACAGTACGAACTGTGGGTACAGGAGGCGACTACACCACCCTTAAAGCAGCTTTCGATGCCATAAATGCCGGAACAATTACCGGCGATATAGAGTTGCAAATTGTCAGCAGCACTACTGAAACTGCTACAGCCACATTATACCAAAGTGGTTATACCGGTGGTGGAGGAACTTCAAGTTACAGTTCAGTGAAAGTTTATCCAACGTCAAATGGAATTTCCATTTCAGGAGATTTAGCTGCACCGCTTATTGATCTGAATGGTGCTGATAATCTTACGATTGATGGGCGGGTAAATGCAACCGGCAGTACAAAAAGTTTGGAAATAAGCAACTACAATAACTCAACCACTTCAGGCACATCTACAATCCGATTTATTAATGATGCAACATTTAACAACATTCGATTTTGTGTCTTAAGAGGTGCGGAAACAGATGCTTCATCAGGAGTTGTATTTTTTTCTACGGCAGCAAGTGTTGGTAATAATAACAATACAATACAATATAATGATATTACAAGCTGTTCAGATGATTTACGCCCAGTTAATTCATTGTTTTCATCACAGAGTAAAAATACGCTTATTGACAACAATAATTTTTATGATTTTCTGAATAAAAGTATAGCTTCTACTGGTATATCTTTTTTAAACACGACATCAACAAGTACAATATCGAACAATCGATTCTTTGAAACTACAATTTTTTCACCTACTGCATCGGTAAATTACAAAATTATTAACATAAATCCTTCTTCTGGGAATAATTTTTCAATCACTGGTAATCAAATTGGAAGCGCATCAAGTAACTTTACAGGCAAATGGACAAAAACAGGTGAATACAATAACGAATTTACAGGTATAAGTTTAACACAAACAACAGGACAAAGTGTATTTTCAAATATAGATAATAATACAATTAAAAATATCGAATGGGCAAATTCAGGGAATGCTAATTGGACAGGAATAAAGACAAATAGTGGAAATATTAACATTGGTGCTAATGCCGGTAATGTTATTGGTGACACAATCGGTAATGGGCTTATCAATTTAACTGCCGGTGCTAATGGTGCAAATTTATACGGTATTTATGTCACCAACAACACAACAAACTCAATCGTAAATGTTTCCAACAATAAAATTGGATCGTTACAAGCAACCAATGTTTCAACATTTGCTTCACATCTTTACGGAATTTATATAGGATTCGGCTCCGGAAATATCAATATAACTGGAAACTTTATCGGCAGTCATACCACTTCTAATAGTATTTATTCAGCATCTGCAAGTAGCTCATCACAGCAACTTGTGTTTGGTATTAACAATAATAGTCTGGGAACAAATATAATTTCAAACAATATTATTTCAAATTTAAACAATAACACAACTAACGCAACAACTTCTACAACAGGTAGAATCAATGGCATCTACTCGGGTTATGGAATTAACACAATCGCAAACAATTTAATAAAAAATCTTTCAATATCAAATGCTAATAATTATGAAACGGACTTCGCATCAATTGCAGGTATAGTATTGTACGCAGGTAGCAGCAGTACAACGAAGTTTACTGTACACCAAAATACTATAACAAACCTGAGCAATTCTTTTGAAACGTTCACAGGTAGCGTTTCAGGAATTATTCACAATGGATCAACACAAACAAATATAATTAGCAATAATTTCATATCAAATTTGAATGTAACTGGAGTATCTTCCAATAATGCAAAAATTTTGGGTATCAATCAGCGTTCAGGCGTTGCTACGTATAGCAACAATATTATTTCGCTTGGTGGAAATTCGGCAACTACTCTTTATGGTATTTTTGACCTGGGTAACACAAATCAAACATGTAATCTATTCTTTAATACAGTATATATAGGAGGAAATTTAAATGATGGTATATTAAATCAATCGTTTTGTTGCTTTAACCAAACAGGTTCAAATACAAAAAACTATAGTAATAACATTTTTCACAATACCCGATCTACATCATTAGGTGTTAGTAAACATTATGCTATTTCTCTGCCTTCAAATTCGTATTTGACATGCGATTTCAATAATTATTATACATCGGGAGCCGGCGGTGTTATGGGTTTATTTGGGGGAGTCGACAAAACAAATTTAACTCAATGGAGTTCAGCTACAACAAATGATAAACAAAGCATATCCGTTAATTCGGAATTTCTTATTCCAGGTTCTGATATTCCCTCAGATTATACACCTGAGAATACATTCTTATATGGAAGTCATGTATCTGGCATAGGCACAGACTTCAATCAAGTTCCCAGAAAAAACACACCCACAATAGGCGCACTAGAAGGAAATCTATCCAATTTAATTATTGATATCTATAAATCGAATATACTTCAAGGAAGTTTTTTTTCTCTCAAATCTGCATTTGATGCAATTAATGCTGGTATTCATACCGGGGAGATCGAAATCAGAATTAATGAAACAACAAATGAAGTTTCATCAGCTGTTTTAAATGCATCTGGTTCAGGAAGTGCAAGTTACAGTTCCATCATTATCTTCCCTACCAAAACAGGAATTTCAATCACTGGTGATTTATCTGCCCCTTTGATTGATCTCAACGGTGCCGACGGTGTCATTATAGATGGTCGTGTGAATGCTACCGGTGTGGATAAAGATATGACCATCATTAATCATAGTACCGGCTCAATTAATACATCTACCATACGTTTTTATGCAAATGCTCAAAGCAACACTGTAAAATA
Source organism: uncultured Paludibacter sp. (assembly GCA_964396515.1). Lineage (GTDB taxonomy): Bacteria > Bacteroidota > Bacteroidia > Bacteroidales > Paludibacteraceae > Paludibacter. The sequence goes on along the minus strand of CAYNGF010000203.1, from coordinate 1,574 downwards.
TTGCATAATCAAAGGTTCACAAAACAATTATTTTGCTGGTGTTATATTTTTCGGATCAACCATTTCATCTTATGGGAATTACAATAATCGTATTGAATTTAATGATATTACAAATGCAAATGGAAACAGACCTATAAATCTTATAGCTTCTATCCCAACAAGTAGTACTAATTATACCTCTAACATAGTTATTTCCAACAATAATTTATTCGATTTTCAAAATTATGGCACGACATCGAATGGTATTTTAATTTATAATTACAATCAGAGGGTAAACATTACAAATAATAGCTTTTATGAAACAACCTTAATTGAACCTACCTCAGGTGGATTAACGAACGAATGTTATGTCATATACGTAAACTCTACAAATATGGGTGGGTTCTCGATTTCAAACAACTTTATTGGTGGTAGTGCTCCCCAATGCGGAGGTTTGCCTTGGCGAAAGACAAACGCATTTACAAATAATTTTTATGGGATTAAACTTTTCCAATCTAGTTCAGAAACTGGAAACATACAAAACAACACAATAACTAACTTCAACTGGGATAACCCCACACCTGTGATTGATGAGACATCAAATTCGTTTGTTGGTATATATGTATCAGGAAATGTAAATATTGGCAGTACTACTGGTAATATAATTGGTTCTGCTACAGGGAATGATGCAATTTTAACTTCAGGCACAAAAATATGGGGGATTAACTCTAATTCAGCAAGTGGAACAATAATTATTCAGAATAATACAATCGGCAGTCTTACGACAACGAATGTTGATACCGATGAATCAAGCATATATTGTATTTATCTGAAAAACCCTTTAATCATTAACGTAAGTAATAACATTATAGGAAGCACTACAACCGCAAACAGTATAAGAGCAACCTCTAAGAGCAATAATATGATACAAAATGTTTATGGTATATATTTGAATGCTAATACTACAGGAAATAATACTATAAATGGCAATACTATTGCAAATCTTTCAAATGCTTCAACTAATTCAAACCCAGCATCCACCGGACAAACAATCGGAATTGCATCCCTTGCAGGAACCAATACAGTCTCCAATAATTTAATTTATAATTTGTATATTGCCAATGCAAACGCAGCAACTGATATTTTAAATTCAATTGGGGGAATTATACTTGGAGGTTCAGCAAATGTTAATAATGTAACAGGTAATACGATATTCAATCTTGCAAATGCAAACCCAACTTTTGGAGGTCAGATTTCGGGTATATATTTTAACGGCAATACCGGCTCAAATTTCTGCAGAACAAACTTTATTCATTCATTGAATGTTAATGAAACGAGTGTTAATGCTTCAATTTATGGAATAAAAGCAGTAAGTGGTGCAACTACATATTCAAACAACATAATAACTATCGGCAATAATTCTGCAAATACTTTTTATGGCATTTACGATACAGGTACTGCATCGCAATCCTGCAATTTATATTTCAATACGGTTTATTTAGGTGGTTCTCCAACAACGGGAACAAATAACAGTTATGCGTTTTTCAGTAATGCAAACAGCAACACGCGTAATTACAGAAATAATATTTTCAGCA
>CAYNGF010000202.1:0-4474 GCA_964396515.1 uncultured Paludibacter sp. | reverse complement strand
GGAAACGAGTTTTCGCTTGGAGCAGGTTTTAAAGCAGAGGATGGTGAATTATTTTTTGGCGGGATTGGCGGTTTAACTTCATTTCATCCATCAGCCATTGTTAAAAAACGGGATTCACTCCAAATTTTTCTTACAGGTTTGTATGTGTTAGATAAGTTCGTAGTTAAAGGTCAAAAATCCGGACGTCATGAAATTATTGATCGTTATATTTCCGATGTTGAAACAGTACGGCTCAAACATGCCGATAATATGTTTGGTTTCGAGTTTTCTACTTTTGATTTTGGAAATTCGGCAAGAGTTTATTACCGCTATAAATTAGAGGGACTTAACTCCCAATGGATTGTAACAAGTCCCGGTACAAATCGCATAAATTTTACTAACCTCAGTTATGGCAAGTATAAACTGCGTGTGATTGCCTGTATGAACGACAATGAATCCCCGGAACGAGTTATCAACATACGTATTTACCCTCCCTGGTATTTAACATTGTTTGCAAAGCTAATTTATCTGCTACTGGCAATTTTTTTAGTTTATGGAATAATTCGTTTCATTTCCGATCGTATTCATCACCGTCAGGAAATTATTCGTCGCGAACATTTGGAACAGGTAAACGAAGGTAAATTGCAGTTTTTCATCAATATTTCTCACGAGATACGTACACCTTTGACATTAATTATCAGCCCTCTTGAAAAACTAATGAATGATGTTACTGACCCGGCTCATAATCAGGCATACAGACTGATGTATCGTAATGCACAACGTATTCTCAGGCTTATCAATCAGTTACTCGATATCCGTAAAATTGACAAAGGCTTGATGTTTGTGAAAATGCGTGAGACCGACATGGTAGGTTTTATTGATGATATTATGCAAACATTCGAGTATCAGGCTAACCGTAAAAATATTAATTTTCATTTTGTGCATGCAATGGACCAACTCAAAGCCTGGATTGACCTGAATAATTTCGATAAAGTACTGGTAAATATTCTTTCGAATGCATTCAAGTTTACTCCCGATAATGGTGAAATCATTGTAACACTTAATGAAGGTCGAAATCCTGCCGATAATTCTCCTCTAAATCATTATTTTGAGATCATAGTTGCAGATAACGGAATGGGAATTGAGGCTGATAAAATAGAGAAAATCTTTGAACGTTTTTATCAGATTGACCACAGTCAGACAAATGTGAATTTCGGAACCGGAATAGGATTGCATCTTTCACGCAATTTGGTTAAACTTATGCACGGAATAATTTTCGCCCGAAACCGTGTGAATGCACCCGGAAGTGAATTCGTAATTCGTTTACCACTTGGTTCGGCACATTTAACTGATTCGGAAAAGGAAATTTCAGACTCATCGGTAACGTTAACTGAGAATACAATAGTTAAAAATGAAATTTTTGAGGATAATTTTTCAGACAAAAATCAAGTAAAAGTAAAACCAAAAACAAGGTACAAAGTGTTGATTGTTGACGATGAGTCCGAAATCAGACATTATTTGCATGACAGTTTGGCCGATACTTATCGCATAAGTGAAAGTTCGAATGGCAAAGATGCACTTGAATTTATTCTTAAAGAAAAACCTGATTTAGTGATATGCGATGTGATGATGCCTGATATGGATGGATTTACATTGTGCAAAAAACTTAAATCGAACATTAATATCAATCATATTCCTATAATTTTGCTCACGGCACGCTCATCAGATGAAGACAAAGCAGAAGGATTCGATATTGGTGCAGATGCTTATGTTGCAAAACCCTTTAATGTGGAAATGCTTAAAAAACGCGTAGCAAATATTCTTGAGAACAGGGAACGACTTGAGACACGGATAGTGGAGTCGGAGCAAAATCAGGCTTTAATTAAACCCGTTGAATTAAAATCGTCGGATCAGACACTTATCGAAAAAATTATCCGCATAATTAATGATAATATCGATAATCCGGAATTAAACGTTGAAATGCTTGCCGATGGCGCAGGTATGAGTCGAGTGCACATGCATCGAAAACTCAAAGAGTTGACCGGACAATCAGCACGCGATTTTATTAAATCTGTACGTTTGAAACAAGCCGGTGATTTATTGATTTCAAAAAAACTTACAGTTTCAGAAGTGGCTTATGCACTCGGATTTACAAACATTTCGCATTTTTCCAATGCATTCAAAGAATTTTACGGTATTTCACCAAGAGATTATGGTGAAAAATACCGAAAAGCAGAGTAAAAGAAAACTTATTTACTATCTAACTAATTATCAAGCAATTTGTTGTATTAAAGCAAAAAATTATTAACAAATTTTCGTTTAATATTAAGTTCGCGGTTTTATTTAACTTTTTACAAGAAAGTTATTTTCCAAAAATAGTAATAGTTTGCCCTTCAAGTCTTGAACCAAAAACTTTCAGAGTTATTTCGCCTGCTGTTTCAGTTGATTCGATAATAACAACCAATTTACCGTTAAAAGCACGCATGTAGTTCGATGAAAATGAAGTTTGATCTATGGCATTTCCATTTGAAATTGCTTTTAGTTTACCATTACCATAAACTTCAAAAAATAATAACTGATCGGCACGAGGACAAAAATTCCCGTTTTTGTCCACAATTTCTACAGTTACAAACGAAAGGTCTTTTCCGTCGGCATTTATTATATTGCTATCAGCAAAAAGTTTAACAGAAAATGGTTCACTTGCCGTTCGAATAATTTTTTCATCCATTGGCTGATCATTTTCGTTATAAGCAACAACTTTTATTTCACCAGGAGAATAAATTACGTCTGTCCACATTAGTCGATAACGAGTATATTTATTCGATTTATCTTTTTGTTTCCTGACTTGTCCCTATCAAATTTAGTGCGGTCGTAAATATCAGATAATCAATGATTATTTATAAAAAAGTATTATATTTACCGCACTAAAGTAGTTTTTTATGAAAGTCAGGGTTATTAAAACGGCCTCAAAAAGCAAATGCCGTACAGGTAGTGCGATATCAGAACAATAAAAGAATCATTTTGGAGCATATTGGTTCGGCACATACAGAGGAAGCACTACGAGATTTAGTTGTTATGGCGGAAGAATGGATAAAAAATTATACTCATCAACTTTCTATATTTCCCGATGAGAATCCAAACAAGCTATTGCACCTTAACCACAGCACTTTTATTGGGGTTAAGTACCATTATTTTTACAAACAGATACGTGCCGTTCTGGATTTGATTAAGCTGGATGAACTACCTGATTTATTAAATGACATGGCAATCATACGAATATTTGAGCCCGCCTCCAAGCTTCGCTCTTTGGAACTATTGGAGCAGTTTTTCGGTATTTGCCACAACCGTAAGATCTACTACAAAATCGCTCCTGATTGCATTCATTTTAAGAAAGTGGTGGAGGAAAAGGTCATAAGTTTTGCCAAAACGCACTACTCATTCAATTTTGCCATTCTGTTTTACGATGTTACAACCCTTTATTTTGAAACATTTCAAGAAGATGAACTTCGCAAAAATGGCTTCTCGAAAGACAACAAATCCCAACAGCCACAAATATTAATTGCCTTAATGGTAAGCAAAGAAGGTTTTCCGATTGCTTATGAGGTATTTTCAGGCAATACTTTCGAAGGGCACACCATTATTACTGTCATTAAAGATTTCATCAAACGAAACGCAGTAAAAGAGTTTACAGTAGTGGCAGGTGCTGCCATGATTAGTTCCGAAAATGTACAACAACTAACTCAAAACAAGATCAACTACATAGTTGGAGCAAGGCTTGGGAATATTTCCACAAATCTACTTGATACAATTGACCGCCAGATTAGTAGGGAGGATGGCAAAAGCATACGGATAAAAACGGATAATGGCTATCTTATTTGCAGTTATTCTTCAGTGAGGTATCGCAAGGATAAATACGAAATGGAGCAGCAAATTGAAAAAGCAAAACAGTTCATTGCCAGTCCTTCGAAAACTAAAAGATTGAAATTTACCCAAACCAAAGATCAGAAAATAGAACTAAATCAGGCACTTATTGATAAATCCCGAAAACTGCTTGGAATCAAAGGGTATTACACTAATCTGGATATTTCTGTTGCAGACAACAAAACCATTATAGAGCGATACCATGAACTTTACAGAATAGAACAAGCATTCAGAATTTCAAAAAATGACCTGCAAACAAAACCGATCTTTCATTTTAAAGAACAACCCATAAAGTTGCATATACTGATATGTTTTATAGCACTGGTGGTATCAAAACATATTGAACTAAAAAGTGGAATTTCGATAAGAAAATACATTGACGAATCAAAGAAAGTTGTTGACGGTGAAATTTTGAATCATATTACGCAGAAAATTGTTACAGTTGAAGCCCAACCAACCCTAAAAATGAAAGAAATCAGTACGAAATTATTTTCACCGCACTAAAAGAGACAAGTCAGGAATAAATGGCGACGTGCCTTTTTAAAAGAAATCTTTATGTTGTACATGGTAATTC
>CAYNGF010000201.1:0-4481 GCA_964396515.1 uncultured Paludibacter sp. | reverse complement strand
AATGAATTATCAGTTGGGCTTACAATGTGTTAACCGCAGCAATTTGTTTGTTGCGGAAGTTAATGCAGGTTTACGGTTAAAAAATCCAACCGGGCTGATAAATGGCGCAAAAGAGTTATTTGATATTGGCTTCACTTACCGAACTACACAACAACTTTCCATGCTTTTTGGAGTGATGTTATCACCGGATTTTCGAGTCGGCTATGCCTACGACCATAGTTTCATTCCAGGATTTCAGGCACATGGCACGCATGAAATTATGCTTGAATATCGTTTCTCTATCAAAGAATTCAACTGCAAAACCTGCCCAAACAACGATTACTGGTATTTCTAAAAAGTTAAGATTTGGTTATTTATTCCATAAATATAAAATTTTCCGACGAAATACATTAACTTTGTTGGTTCAAATCAAATCAATCTATTTTTTTCAATTTATTTTTTATATCGATGAGTCAAATTTACTTTAAAACAACCATCTTATTTCTTCTTTTCTCTTTTTTCGCTTATTCCCAACCTAAAGCAGGTTATTACGATGCTGCCGTAGGAAAAGCTGATGCCCAGTTAAAAACGCAACTTTATTCAATCATTTCGAGTGGATATGTTTCAAAATCTTACGATTTTCTTTACACTATTTACGAAACCAGTGATGTTACATCTACAGGAAATGTTTGGGATATGTACTCAACCTGCACATGGACACCAGGAGTAAAAAAATGTGGGGATTACTCTGTAGTTTGCGACTGCTACAATCGTGAACATTCCATACCTCAGAGTTGGTTCAACAAGGAATCGCCTATGGTAAGTGATGCTTTCCATGTATATCCAACAGATGGAAAAGTAAACGGACAAAGAAGTAATTATCCCTTTGGCGAATGTGCTAATGGAACAACTCTTGCCCGAGGTAAAGGAAAACTTGGAAGTTCAACTTTTGCAGGTTATTCGGGCACTGTGTTTGAGCCCGATGATGAATATAAAGGTGATTTTGCACGTACATATTTTTATTTCGCTACACGTTATCAAAATATTATGACTACAATTGGTGGAGAATCGTTTAATAAAACAACATATCCTTCACTTTCTAATTGGAGTGCTGAACTTTTTATGAAATGGCATCGTCAAGATCCGGTTTCACAAAAAGAAATTGATCGTAATAATGCCGTTGAAGTTTACCAGAAAAACCGCAACCCATTTATTGATTATCCCATGTTTGCAGAGCATATTTGGGGAAGCAAAAAAGGAATTGAGTGGTCGTTTACTTCAGGCATTGATGAACTTCGTATCGTATGTAATGTTTCGCCGATTCCTGCCACCGACGTACTGAATATAACAACAGATGAAAAAGAGTTTGTATGTTCAGTAATTTCTCTAAACGGACAAATTCTTAGTGTCAGTAATTTGACTTCACCTGCGTCATTAGATGTTTCAGGCTTAAATAATGGCATGTATCTGTTGCTGATAGAAAACGGGAACCGCAGGAATATTACCAAATTTACAATTAACAGATAGTTCATTATTGGCTTCAGAAATATAACTTTGAACTAAAAAGTGGCTAATTATTTAAAATAAAATGACTAAAAAACTGAAAATATTTTTATCAACCATAGTGATTTGGTTTTACGTCATCGCATCATCAGCCACTATTCCTGCCGGATATTATTATCAGGCGCAAAACAAAAAAAAAGCGGAATTGAAAACCGCGTTGTCCCAGTTTGGAAAACCAATACGTGTACTTGAATGCGGCTCAGGACCGGGATTTACTTGGGAAGGTTTTTATAACACCGACCGCAATGCCGACAACTCAGTTTGGGATATGTATTCCGATTCCATACGGTTTTTCAACCAGTTTTTTTCTGTCAGCGGAATGCACATCGAACATTCTTTTCCAAAAAGTTGGTGGGGAGGTCATGTAAACTTTGCTTACAAAGATTTGTTTCACCTTTACCCTGCCGATGGAATTACCAATTCAGCCAAAAACAATTTACCTTTGGGCGAAGTTGGCGGCATACCATGGTTTAACAACGGTAAATCGCGTATTGGAAAAAATTCTTTTGGAATACAATATAGCGGTGATTGCTTTGAACCTGCCGATGAATATAAAGGCGATTTTGCACGTTCGTATTTTTACATTTCCACAATTTATCAGGATTTAGCCCCATTATTCACTTCACCGATGCTCGACAACAATACTTATCCTGTTTGGAAACGTTGGGCGATAGATTTGTTGATAAAATGGCACAAACAAGACCCTGTAAGCGAAAAGGAACTGACACGTAATGAGGTTGTTTACAAAATACAAGGCAATCGCAATCCGTTCATTGATTTTCCTGCACTTGTTAATTACATTTGGGGATCCGATACAGTCAATGTTTTTCCCTTCCCAGAGGAAACCGAAGCATTTCTTGTTACCCCCCGACAGGGTTATAAATTAAATGTAGGAGTAACGTTCACCAATAATACACTTCAAAAATCTATAAACATCAAAGGTTATAATATCAGTTCAAATATAGAAATTTCGCTCAAGGGTGCACATCCTTTTTTACAAATACAAAATCCTCAAATCAGTGCTGCAAGTGTAATTTTAGGTACAACTATAAATATAACCTTTTCGCCAACACTAGGCGGTTTGGTACGCGACACTCTGATAATTGCCGGCGGTGGAATGAAAGAGCAAATTCTGATTCCGCTTGAAGCCTTGGCATCGCCCGACTTTATCATACTTGAACCTACCGAAATTAGCCCCGTAGGTGGGAAATTGGAATGGATTGCTGATCCGTTTGCTACACAGTATAAACTAAATTTATATGAAGGTGATGCTGCTGCAGGAGATTTGATAATTTCAGCCTATGTCGAGGGGAGCAGTTGGAACAAAGCTCTGGAAATTTACAACGGCACAGGAAAACCTGTCGATTTATCGAAATACAGCATTCAACGCCAGTCGAACGGTGCAGGTAGTTTTGGGTTTAATGTTCCTCTGAAAGGAATACTCAACGATAAACAAACCTATGTAATTGTAGCCAAATCTTCAACAAATTCCGATTTAAAAGCAAAAGCGCAATTGGAAAGCGATTCAATCGTAAGTTTTAACGGTAACGATGCAGTAGCGTTGGTTCGCAACGGAATACAAATTGATGTTGTGGGAAAAACGAATGCAGGTCCGGAAGTTTATTGGGGCCAAAATCTTTCGCTTGCTCGTAAAGCTACGGTAACACATCCTACTACCAAATACAATGAAAACGAGTGGGAAGTATTTCCTGAAGATAATTTCAGTATGCTTGGTTCACATACCATGCGTCTTACCACAGAAAAAAAATATGTACTGCAGAATTATTTTAACGGAACTGAGAACACACTCGTTGTAAATAATCTGACCCCTGAAACTGCTTACACACTCAGTGTAGAATCGATGCGGTCGGGTGTGATTGTTCCCTCGGTAAATACCATGCAAATCAGAACTTCTTCGCTAGAATCTCCGCTAGCTATGGAGCCTACAAACATTACATCAAACAGTTTTACAGCCAATTGGGAACAAACACCCTATGCAACAGGTTACTTGCTTAATGTATTCAAACTTACGGGACAGGCAGACACAACAGAAATTGAAGGATTCACAAACGTTGGAAGTAACGGGAAACCACTTCCTGAAGGTTGGACTGGAACTGCAAGTGGTAATTACACCACAACTGCGAGTGCCGGCATTGCTCCTCCATCGGTACAGTTACGCAACAATGGCGAATGGCTGCAAACCAAAACTTATCCACATCCTGTAACTCGATTTACTTTTATGTACAAATGGCCTTCGAGTGGCAGCGGCTCATCACTTGCTCTTTACGCAAAAGAAAATGAAAGTTGGATTCGTATTGACAGCATATTTTATGTAAATACTTCAAAATACAATCCCGTTTATAACTTTGCAAAAGAACGAAACATTACAACTTTCAGATTTATTTATTACAAAGCAGCAGGAAATATGTCCATTGACGATGTGAGTGTTACTTATAATAATCAGAATACGATTTTTGTGCTTCGAAATCAACCTGTGGGAAATTTAGAATATTCTGTGGGAAATCTCGAAGCAAATACTGTTTATTATTTCAACGTAAGAGCTACGCTAAATGGTGCGACATCAAAAGTTTCGGAAACTGTTGCAGCTAAAACTGTCATCGATACAAAAGTTTTTCAGAAATCTGTTTTGCCTTTAAAATATTTTATTGCAGATAATTCACTCACGATAAAAGGCTTAAATGGTAATGAGCAAATTTCAATTTTTAATACTTCGGGAATCTGCATTTTTAACTCCAAAGTTACAGGAAACGATGTGAGAATTCCTTTCGGCTACAAAGGCGTTTTCATTTTAAATATTCATGGTGCAGTAAACAAATTTACAACGAAAATTATTACTCTTTAAAAAATTAAATGAAAGTATTTGTTGCCGGAGGTACCGGGCTTTTGGGTTTAGAGAGTGCCTATGAACTGATCAGGCG
>CAYNGF010000200.1:0-4543 GCA_964396515.1 uncultured Paludibacter sp. | reverse complement strand
CGAATATGCTTACCGACCCTTATTTAAATGCCTTACGAGCAGTGTACGGTTATGCACTCACCTGCCACAAAGCGCAAGGAGGCGAATGGGAACAAGTGTATTTGGATATTGCCCGAAATGTACCGGGCATTGAAAAACCCTATGTTTACCAATGGGTTTATACGGCTATAACACGGGCAAGGGTGCAGTTGCATATAGTGGACGATTGGTGGTTAGAATAATTTACTAATTGACCATTTACTATTTATTCATTTACTATTTACTTTTTAAAATAATGGAACTCATACTTAACACATTCGGCACTTCGCTCAGCCGAGATAACGAAGCTTTTCAGATTATCCACAAAGACGGGAAACAGCGTATTCCGGCGCAAGGTGTGAAATCGATACAAATTAGCCGAGGAGCTCAAATAACCAGCGATGCCGTATTGCTTGCCGTCGAAAACGAGATTGAAGTGCTGTTTATGGACAAGTCGGGTAATCCGATCGGAAGGATTTGGAGCCCAAAGTACGGTTCGGTATCAACTATACGCAAGGGACAACTTAATTTTACCTTTTCGCACGATGCGGTGGAGTGGATCAAAGGCGTTATTCGGCAGAAAATTGAAAATCAGCAGGCCTTGCTGCTCATGATGTTTACCGACGACGAAGTTGTTAAACGAAAAGTGCAAAAAGCCATTCAACGGTTAGAAGATTATCGGAACAAAATTAAAGGCCTTGATGGCGAAATAGTTTCCGATATAGCCGCAGCCTTGCGTGGTTGGGAAGGTATTGCCACCAATATTTATTTCGAAGCGTTGAATTTGTTTATTCCTGAAGCCTACCGGTTTGCCCAACGCAGCCAGCACCCCGCCATGGATGTAGTAAATGCCATGCTAAATTACGGATACGGCTTATTATATGCAAAAATAGAAGGAAATCTTATCAAAACCGGTATCGATCCGTACATAGGTGTCATGCATCGCGACGATTACAATCGGCCGGTCTTAGTGTACGACATTATCGAGCTTTATCGTGTTTGGGTAGATTATATTGTCATTGCCCTGGTTGCACAAAACGTGATTACCGACGAGTATTATTCCGTTCGTTCCGATGGATCGTACTGGCTCGAAGCCTTGGGACGCCGCGTACTCATACAGTCGTTCAACGATTATTTCGACGAAGTGATTACGCAGAACGGTATTACCCGCTCACGTGGACAACAAATTTTTCTGTATGCGCAGGATTTAGCTCAAAAGTTTAAACGATACGGATAACTTTCATGTAGCCGCTTGGCTTCCAAAGAATATGCTTATGTGTCAATGTGCTAATCTTCTTTTAATGAGACAATGTGCCTATAAATGAATGAGTTAATGAATACGTTCGAATCACCAAACAAAAAAAATGTGGTAGCAATTTCTAATTTTCTCAATTTCAAATTTCTGAAAATATGATAATGGCAGGAAAAAATATAACAGCCAAAGACGATCCGCTGCAAAAAATAAAAGTAGAATACTTGTATCACAAGCTGATACGTCCCGATGCCGAAATAGAAGCAAAAATCAGACAACTGCGCATCGTCCGACAGTTAGATTCGCGGCAATACAGCTTGCTTAAACGCCAATTGCCTTACATTGTTTGCGGCATTTTCAATCCGGCATACCGGCGTACGGAGAATTTCGGCTATACCGAGTATTTTATCATCGACATCGATCATATAAGCGAAAAAGAATTATCGCTGCCCGTACTCCGCAAACGCTTAGCTGCCGATAACCGTGTGGTATTGTGTTTTTTATCGCCGGGCGAAGATGGACTCAAAGTAATGTTTCGGCTCAAACAACGTTGCTACGATGCCGGTATTTATTCGATTTTTTACAAATACTTTGTAGTACAATTTGCCAAACAATATGCCCTGGAACAAGTAGTGGATGCGCGAACCAACGATGTGGCACGAGCGTGTTTTGTCAGTTATGATCCAGAAACCTCCTACAACCCCGAGGCCGAATGCGTGGATATTGATGCCTTTCTGAACCAAGAAGATACCGGCGAAATGTTTCGCATCAAAAAAGAAGTAGAAAAAGCCGTATTGTTGCCGGCAAAAAAATCCGATGAGGCTACTGAACGAGCCCCCGACGAAGCAGCATTGCTTCAGATTAAATCCTTGTTACTTCCGGGCGCAAGACCAAGGCTTGCCAAACGCGATGCGTTCGTACCCGAAGAATTGAACCAATTGATGGAAAAACTCGTACCTTTTATTGAACAGGCCGGATTAACGGTTACGACTGTTGAAAATATTCAGTACGGTAAAAAACTCAAAATGAAAGCCGGTATTAAAGAAGCGGAAATCAATGTATTTTACGGCAAAAAAGGTTATTCGGTAGTTATATCGCCCCGCCGAGGCACCAACGACGAACTGAACAACCTGACGGCACAACTTATTGAACAATATATTTATTCATAGTTTTGAAGCTCAATGGCCAAAAAAAAAGAAATCGGGTTTGTAGAAATGATGCGTAAGTTTTACCGTTCGGGCATCGAAGGTTCGCCTCCGCCCAACAGTTTGACTAACAGCTACGAAGAACTTCCTTCGCTGCAAGAACGTGTAGATAAAATTCTTGGTATAGTTAATTGTTCGAACAGACCGGCAAGTAATATGATTTTTTTTGTAATGTATGATATTGAAGATAATAAGGTGCGACGATACGTTGCAAAATATCTGCTAAAAATGGGTTGCACGCGTGTGCAACGCTCGATATTTCTGGCCGATTTGCCCAACGACCGTTATAATCAAATTCGAAACGACCTGGCGCAAGTGCAGGCTGCCTACGACAACCTGGACAGTATCCTTATTGTTCCTATCTCCACCGATTTGCTGAATGCCATGCGCATAATCGGACAAACCATCGACATAGAACTGATAACCAAAAAGAAAAACACCCTGTTTTTTTAACTGAACTAATTAAAGCTTACCCATGAACACCGTCGCATTGACTCACGAAATACATAAATTGGTTTCGGAAAAACATTATGCCGAGGCATTAACTTATTTTAAAGCCAACAAAACCAACGAAACCAAATCCGAATTACAAAACCATCCTACACTTGCGTCGGATATTCTTAGCGCCCTTCGTGGAACTCAAAACTACGATGCCGCCTTTGAATTTTTAAAAATTTACGGGATTCAAATGGGCTCTACCACACCGCAGCGTTTGCTCACAAGTTATGGATGGCTTTTATATGCATGTTTAAAAACCATCAACAATGCTCTGCCAGACACTAAGCTTTTAAAAACACCTGCCGATTTTATACGCAAAGAAATTGTTCGGTTGATGAAAGAAATTCATCGAAGAGAAACAAATACCGAAGATAAAAACCAAGCAGAAAACTATTTTCACTCATTGAAAGAGTTTTTATTCAAAATCATTGTGCAACATGACAAACAAGCAGCCAAACCACATTACGACGAGCTGCTATCGGTATGCGAAGCCATCGACCCCATGCATTTGTCAACCGAGAACTTTACGGTAAACATTGAACAAAAAGGCAAAACCAAAGCGATGGAATTAGCCTCCACGCGCGAGGAATGGTACTCCGTGTATTCCAAAGCATTGTTTGAAACGGGTAAATACGATGCATGCAAAGAAATTTGCATAACCGCTTTGGAACAAACCGAAAAACTACATTACGACAACAAAATATGGTTCGAACGACGGATTGCGCAATGCGAACTCAAAACAGGAAATACTGAAAAAGCTATAACCTTATACAACGGAATTGTTGAAAAGAAAAAAGATTGGTTTTTGCTAAAAGAATTGAGCGAATGCTACTTCATAGTAGGAAACTTAGAGCTGGCCTTAGACTTTGCTTGCAAGGCTGCATCAACCTTCGGACCCATCAATTATAAGGTAGAATTACTTGAATTATTGGGCGATATACTTGACAAAATGCAAAATAAAACATTCGCTTTGTATCATTACCAATTAGTGAAAATCATACGCGAAGCAGAAAAGTGGAAAGTGGACAATGAATTACAGAAAAAAATTGAAAGCCTGAATTCATACCAACCAATAAATGAAACATTAACCAAAGAACAATTAAAGGCGAAGTTAACTACATTTTGGAATCAAGCCAAACACAATGCTGAACCGACCAACAGTAGAAACGAATCCGAAAAAGGAAAAATCATAAAACTTTTACCCGAAAAACCTTTTGGTAAGGAGGGATTTATAAAGACCGACAAAGGAGAAACCATCTATTTTTCTGTTTCGAAAGATGACAAATACTTCAAACAATACGAAGTGAATAAGAAAGTTTTATTCGAAATAAAAGCCACAAACAAAGGTAAAAAGGCTCTGAAAATTCAGTTTATCGAATAAAAAAATACAAGCAAAAGATCTTTGACATTATGGATAAAATTTATAATTTTGCAGGCTGAAAATTATCGAGTGTTTTTTGCCAAAATATAGCTATTTGCCGTTTTTATTACCAAACAAACTGCTGAAAATGTTATAATTACAAAAATCGCTCTCAAAAGGTAAGTTCCACAAAAACAAGGATTAAGACAA
>CAYNGF010000199.1:0-4562 GCA_964396515.1 uncultured Paludibacter sp. | reverse complement strand
CAATCAGTTTATACCGGTTATTTTAAATTCGAAAAAGGGTTGGAATACATATTGAAAAAATGCAAAAATGAAATTTCCATGGTTTTTAATGTGAACCTGATTGATTATTTTTCGGAGAAAAAACCAACACTAAGTGTATATTTTACCGAATTTGTTTACAAAAACAAAACCTTCAGCGAAATTGAAACTGCTTTTAACAGGTATGCTGATAAATGTAAAATACAACAAAAAGAAACACCAGAAAAAAAATGATATATTTAGCGTGGTTCATACTGTTTTTCGGACTGATAAGGATGCTTGTTGCGTTTATCAACTTCATTTCTAAAGTCGGTTTCCCGAACAAAATTAATGTTGATTATCAACCTTTTGTCTCGGTGCTTATTCCTGCACGAAACGAAGAAAAAAATATCGGAAACCTGCTTTCCGATTTATCTGAGTTCACTTATAAAAACTTAGAAATATTAATATACAACGATCTTTCGACTGACTGTACAGGCGGAATCGTTAATAGCTATTCGTTAACTGATCAAAGAATTAAACTCATTAATGGTGTAAAACCCTATAAAGGATGGCTTGGTAAAAATTTTGCCTGCCATAAACTTGCAACTCAAGCTAAAGGTGAATTATTATTATTTTTAGATGCTGATGTAAGGGTCAAAAATGGTCTGATCGAACAATCAATTGCTTATCTTGAAAATTATAAACTGAGTCTTTTATCAGTTTTTCCGCATCAGCTTATGCCTGTAAAGGAAACCCGATATGCTGTTCCGCTCATGAACTGGATTTTGCTCAGTCTGCTTCCTCTTTTTCTCATACGCGTTTCTTCATGGAAATCTTTTTCGGCTGCCAATGGTCAGTTTATGCTTTTCAGGGCTGCGGCTTATTCAAAATATCGTCCGCACGAAAAATTTTGCAATAACCCTGTTGAGGATATTGAAACAATTAGGTATTTTAAAAAGAAAAAACTGAAAACGGCTACTTTACTTGGCGATGAACACATTCAGTGCACAATGTATCATTCACTCGAAGAATCTATAAACGGTTTTTCGAAAAATATTTTCCGCTTTTTTGGCGGAAGTATTATCTTAACTGTTTTGTTTGGGCTGTTAACCACTTTTGCGCCGGTTTTGGTACTTATTTTGGGAAACTGGTGGCTTTTTCTGATTTACATGCTGCAAATAATACTGATACGCATTTTTGTATCCCTGGCAAGCAAACAAAACTTACATGATAATCTGCTTTATATGCCTGTGCAACAATATATTTTTCTGAAAATAATATTCAACGCTATCGTACAAAAAAAGAACAAAACATTGCTATGGAAAGATCGAAATATTACTACAAACGGCTGATATTCTTCATTTTATTAACTTTAATTTCAAATGCAATTTCTTCAGAAACGGCTTACAGGAACATTGTTTATAATGCCTACATAACTGGCGATTTGACCAAATGGGTAGCTGTAATCAATACAATTGAGAAAAATGGTGAGACAAAAACTGTAACCCAAAAACTTGAACTGATTAATTATTATTACGGTTATATTGGTTATCTGCTTGGATCTAAAAAATATGAACAAGCTGAAAAAATGATTGATAAAGGAGATAAACTGATTAAGGAAACACTTGCTTTAGATAATCAAAATCCGACTGCCAATGCTTATAAAGGTTCATTTATAGGTTTTAGAATAGCGCTAAGTAAGTTTAAAGCAATTACACTCGGGCCTGAAAGTGCATCGTACATAAATAAAGCTTACGAAAAAGATAAAAATAATGTACAGGCTATTGTTGATAAAGCGAACATCTATTATTACACGCCTTCGCTTTTTGGCGGAAATAAAAATGAAGCCATCAAGTTTTACAAACAAGGTATTTCCTTGATAGAAAAATCGGGAAATACTGAGCATAACTGGTTTTATTTAAGCGTATTAACTGCTCTTGCAAAAGCTTACGAAAAAATTAATAAACCACACGAAGCATTATCTGTTTATCGAAATATTTTGAAAATTGAACCACAATATCATTGGGTAAAAAACGAACTATATCCTGCTTTATTGAAAAAAGTAAACAGTTGAAACTCCACTAAAAAAATAAAATTTTCTTCAAAATATAGAACAATTTTGAACTATATTTGTTGATATTAGTACAAAAACAAACCAATAAGTAAATTAAAACATTTTAAACAATAAAATAGCATTAAAAAATGAAACGATTTTTATTAATAATCACTTTAATATCAATAACTTCTATTGCTTTTTCGCAAAACGGTACTATCAAAGGAAAAATTACTAATGCCCGCAGTAATGAACCACTTGAGTTTGCAAACATTTTACTTCAGGGAACTGACATTGGTTCAACTTCCGACCTTGATGGGAATTACATTTTTACAGGTATCAAGCCCGGTTTTTACAGATTGGTGGTTAGTTCTGTAGGTTTTGAAACAACAGTTTCACCCGAAATTCAGGTACAGGGAAATCAGACAACATTTTTAGATTTGGCATTACCCGAAGCAGCACTTGCAATACAGGAAGTAACGGTTCGACAAAATATCAATCTCAAACGTATTGAAAGTCCGATTTCTGTTATTTCTGTAGGCGTTCAGGAAATTGAAAAAAGCGCAGGCGCCAATCGTGACGTATCAAAGGTTGTACAACTGTTGCCCGGAGTTGGAGCAACCGATCCAAACCGCAACGATTTGATCGTACGAGGTGGTGGTCCGTCGGAAAACGTTTTTTATCTCGATGGTGTTGAAATTCCGGTGATCAATCACTTTGCCACGCAAGGCTCATCGGGAGGTGCCATTGGTGTAATTAATCCTGATTTTGTACGCGAAATAAATTTTTATACCGGAGCCTTCCCTGCCAATCGCACCAATGCATTGAGTTCGGTGATGGAAATTCGTCAAAAAGATGGAAGCAAAGACAAGGTAAGAACAAAACTTTCGGTAGGTGCTTCAGACGCTGCTTTGACCATCGATGGTCCGATAGGAAATAAATCCACTTTTATAGTTTCGGCGCGTCAGTCATACCTTCAGTTTTTATTTCAACTTATCGGGTTACCATTTCTCCCTACTTACAACGATTTTCAGGTTAAATACAAATATGAAATCGACAAAAAAAATGAAATTACATTTATCGGAATCGGAGCGATCGACAATCTGACATTGAATACCGGATTACAGGAAACAGGCACTGAAGCACAAAAATATCTGTTGAGCTATTTACCCATTTACCGCCAATGGAATTATACCGTTGGAACAGTTTACAGACACTTTGGAGATGGATTTATCGACAATTGGGTATTGAGCAGAAACATGCTCCGAAACGCGAACTTTAAATATAAAGATAATGATGAATCGAAAGAAAAAGTTTCTGATTATCTTTCGGACGAAGCTGAAAACAAACTTCGCTTTGAGCGCGATTATCCATATTTGCCGGTCAAAATTAAAATCGGAGGAGGGATACGATATTCGCATTACACAAATGATACATACCGACGTTTGTTTTTCAACAATCGTGTAAATGAACTGAATTATTTCACCGAATTAAATCTTTGGGGCTATCAGGTTTTTGCTCAGGCGTCGGATGAGTATCTCGATAATCGTTTAAAATTATCGTTGGGATTAAGTATGGTAGGAAATAATTTTAATAAAAATATGGCCAATCCTCTTAACCAGATATCTCCCCGTTTATCAGCATCGTTTGTCATCTCCGATAAATGGGATTTTAACGCCAATATTGGTAGATACGCAGCACAACCTGCATATACAACGCTCGGATTCCGCGATTCCACTAAAGGTGCCTTGGTCAATAAAACCGAAGATTTAAAATACGTCATATCGAATCATTTAATAATGGGATTTGAATATCGGCCGGTTCAGAAAATAAAATTCACTGTAGAAGCTTTTTACAAACTTTACGATCAGTATCCAATGTCGGTAGCCGAAGGTGTTAGCATTGCCAGCAAAGGAGCTGATTATGGTCAGGTAGGCGATGAAAAAATTGAATCAACCGGCAAGGGGCGTGCTTACGGAATTGAATTTCTTACTAAAATTCTGGAATGGAACAATCTGAACCTAACATCGACTTATACCTTCTTTCGCAGTGAGTTTACAGATAAAAACGGAATTTACAGACCATCGTCGTGGGATACAAAACATTTGTTTAACTTTATAGCAAATTACAAATTTGGAGCAAACTGGAATCTGGCTACACGTTGGCGTTTTGTTGGTGGGGCACCTTATTCACCAATTGATCAGGAATTATCAAAAAATAGGGCAGCATGGAACATCACTAATCAACCTTATATTGATTATAATAATTTTAACTCACTTCGGTTGGCTAACAGTCATCAGTTAGATGTACGTATCGATAAAGAATTTTTCTTTAAAAAATGGGCATTGAATTTGTACACAGACATTCAGAATGTATATAACTTTAAAAGTCAAAGTCCTCCCATTTATATCAACCGTAACCCTGATGGAAGTATAATTCCAGATCCGAATGGCGACCCGAATAAACAGGGACTAAGAGTTATTGAAACATTTGGGGGAACAATTTTACC
>CAYNGF010000198.1:0-4693 GCA_964396515.1 uncultured Paludibacter sp. | reverse complement strand
AGCAATCAAAATTTGATATTTGGTGGAATTCCTATAAAATTAAAAGAATTTTCAGTGCAGTTTACAGTTTAGGAGCTGCAATAGTAATTTTGGGAGCAATGTTTAAGATTCTTCATTTACCGGGAGGTGGTACAATGCTCGCAATTGGTATGTCAACGGAAGTAATCGTTTTCGCACTTGGTATTTTCGATAAACCATTTAAAGAATGGGATTGGGAAAAAGTTTTCGATTTTTCTGCCGGAGAAAAACTTAATTCTAACGGATTACAACCTTCAATGCAGACAAACCAACCTACAGGACTTTCACTTAAAACAACAGCAATGCTCGAAAGCGATGTTGAAAAACTTTCTGAAGGAATTAAAACATTAACAGGTACAGCACAGCAACTTACAAATTTAACTTCTGTTGTTGATGTAACAGAGAAATTCGTGAAAACTATTGAAAATGCATCAGTATCTACACGAAAATATACCCAATCACAGGACTCGCTAAATGCTGAAGTAGAACGACTTCATGCTTCTTACACCGGTGTTGCTGCAGGTATGGATGTGGTAGAAAAAAACACAAAACAATATTCTTCAAAAATTGAAGATATTAATCGAAACCTTTCATCTATTAATTCAATCTACGAAATACAACTTAAAAATATACATACGCAATCAGAATCGTTGAATTTGCAATCGGAGGCTATGCGAAAAGCTACTGATGAACTGAATGCAGTACTTGCCGAAATAAAGAAGATAAAAGCTGCTACATCAACAGCCGTTGATGAAGCAGAAAGTTTCAGAACCGGAGCTACTGGTTTATCACGTCAGATTGCCGATTTAAATAAGATATATGGCAATATGCTGAATGCTTTATCGTAAAAAATAAAAAAAGAAATAAGACTTTAAAAAATGAGTGCAGCAAAAAATTGTCCGGAAACCCCCAGGCAAAAAATGATTGGTATGATGTATTTGGTGTTTACAGCAATGTTGGCGCTGAATGTATCAAATGAAGTTTTGAATGGGTTTGACATGGTAAATTTCGGGTTAGGAGAGTCTATTTCATCAGCAGAGATACGCAACAAAGGTATTTATAGTAATTTCGCTTCCGAGGCTGAAAAAAATCCGGCCAAAGTAAAAGAATGGCTTGACCAGGCAAAGTTGGTTAAACAAAGATCGGACGAGTTGGTAAAACACATTCAGGAAGTCAAATTGAAAATAATTAAAATAGCTGATGGAGATAAAGCAGACCCCAATGCAGTTAAAATAATTAATCGTGAGAATATTGATGCAGCCGGTCAGTTTGCTATGGGAAGCGGAGATGAAAAACTAAAAGCAGATATTAATAAATATCGCGATTTTTTAGTTCAACTTACAAGCGATGATCATGCAAAACAGCAGATGTTTCAGAAAATGTTTGACACTGCAAATAAGAAAGGAAAACCATGGTCCGATGCAATGTTCGAGAGTATGCCTGTAGCTGCGGTAATTACCATGTTAAGTAAATATCAGTCCGATGTTAGGACTGCAGAATCTGAAACTGTTCAATATTTGCGCCAAAAGGCTGATTTACAGGACTTCAATTTAAATAAATTGAAAGTAATTGTAAATGCAGAATCAAGCTACGTGTTAAAAGGAGGAATGTACAAAGCTAAAATTGTTTTAGCCGCTTATGATGAGAATAAAGTAGGCTCTTATGAATATTTTGTGAACAATTCTTCGTTAGGAAACAAAGATGAATTGCAATTAAGTGGTTCGAGCCTTGGACCGCATACTTTCACTGCAAAAGTAAGAGTACCAAAAAATGACGGAACTTGGGAAACTTATACATCTGATCCTTATCAATATATTGTAGGCGAACCTTCAGCAACAATCTCAAACGAAGATTTGAACGTAGTTTATCGTGGTATTGACAACCGTTTCAGTATATCAGTACCGGGTGTAGCATCAGAAAATGTTACAGTAAAAATCAACGGCGGAGAAGCTACTAAAACAGGTCTTGGAAAATATATTATAAGACCTACCAGAGATGGAGAAATTACCATATCGGTTTATGGAAAAATTGAAGGAAAAGAGTTGCTCATGGGAACTTCGAACTATCGCGTGAAATATCTTCCTGATCCTAAATCGTATTTTGAATATACTGATGCAGGCGGAGTAGTACGACAGATTTTTGAAGGACAGGTTACAAAAAGGATATTACGTTCCGGTGATGTTTCCATTGTTGCAAGTTATGGACAGGACGAACTCATTAAAGCAAACTTTACAGTCCAATCTTTTACAATGCAAACCGTATATGGCGTAATAAACGGAACCGGAAATAAGCTAAATGCCCGAATGATGTCTGATATTGAGCGACTTGAAGGTGGTGATATTATTACTTTTAAAAATATTAAAGCCATCGGACCTGATGGAAAAGTAAGAAGTCCGGGTATTGTACAAATAAATATATAAAACTGATTTTTCAAGATATGAACCAATGAAAAAATATAGTTCAATTTTAAGCGTAATTTTAAGTTTATTTGCTTTTTCTCAAATTGCTTTAGCGCAGGAAACAGCACAACCTTTCTTCAATGCTAAAGGTGGTATTGCACTGCAAACAACTCAAATTGATGCATTAGCTGATACAATTGCAGTTATAAATCACCGTGCTGACGATATCGCCTGGTCGCGTATTATTTACAAAGTGATTGATTTACGCGATAAACAAAACTATCAGTTGTATTACCCTCTTCGACCCAATGAACAATACAAAAGTATGTTCCGTTTGATGCTCGAAGCTATTATTGATGGTTTGCCGGTTTATCGGAGGAATGCAAGAGAAATCAGACCTACTTTTAACGAGAAAGTTGATGAAGCCGATTTGCCTTTGATTTTTGCTTACGACGATGAACGTGATAACGATCTTATTCAGTTTGACCCTATAACACGAACTTTAAAAATCGGCGAAGATCAATATCAGCAATATATACGAAGTCAGGTAAAATTTCTTACGCAGGAAATCGTATTCTTCGATAAACATTACTCACGTATGTTTAACAAAATTATCGCTATCGCACCCCTTAATCCGAATAATCCAAATAATTCACGTTCAAAAAATCGATATGAATTTTTACGTGAATCAATTCTTTGTTGGTTTTCATTTGACGAATTGCGTCCATATTTAGCTAAACAGTATGTGATCCCCAATGGCAACGAAACTCAGCGCCTTACATTTGATGAGTTTTTTGCTCAAAAGTATTATTCGAGCTATCTGCTCGGTGATGCAAATATGTTTGGACGCACAGCGCTCGATACTTATGATACCGCTGATAAAATAAAAAGGGAACAAAAAAGAATTGAAACTGAATTGCTGAATTTTGAACTGGATTTGTGGGAATTTTAAATATAAACTATACTTATGAAAAAGACGACATGGCTGGTCGTCTTTTTTAATATCTGATTCAAAAGAATGATGGTTGTTTTTTATATAGAATTAAATGAATTTCACGGTTTTTTCAGACAGTTTTATTGACAGAGCAGGAATAATTTTTCTGTTAAATTATTTATTCCCAAATTGTAAAATTACTGAGGCTGAAAATTTTGACAAATTGCATTCTTTTTATAAAAAAAAACAGAATGAAATACTCATTCTTTTTGAATGTTCAAGTGTAGAAAATAATATACTCGAAAAGATAAATTCATTAGATATTCAACAACAAAATCAGCTTGTTGTAATTCTTGATCGGTTTATACCCGAAAAGCATAAAATACTTATTGATACTGGACGGAACATTAGTTTTTTGTTAAAGCGTGATTCAGAAGACGAATTTAGGGCTGCGTTTAAGTTGATAATCGCTGGAAATCGTTATATTTGCAATACGGTAAGTAATATAGTTCTTAATAAAGTTGTTGCAAAAAATACTAAAAAAGAAAAACATAAATTGCTTACAGTTACTGAAACAGAGATTTTGAAAGAAATCACGCTGGGAAAAACAACAAAAGAAATTGCCACGATCCGCAATGTAAGTATTCATACTGTGATGACACATAGAAAAAATATTTTTCGAAAAATTGAAGTAAATTCAGTGTACGAAGCTACAAAATATGCTATGAGAGCAGGAATCGTAGAATTAGCGGAATATTATATTTAGAGCAAAGAACAAAGATAAAAGAGTAAAGACATTTGATTCGTTTTTTTTACAGCACTTTAGATTTTGATTTGTTATTCAGACTAACTGTTTTTTTTTCTTATACAATCTTTGTTCTTTACTCATTGTTCTATAAAAAATGAATATAGCAGCTTTATTATCCGGTGGGGTCGACAGTTCGGTCGTTGTTCATTTACTGAAAGAAGCGGGGTACAATCCAACGCTTTTCTATATAAAAATAGGGATGGATGATGACGAGTTATTACATTGTACATCCGAAGAAGATATTGAAATGGCGAGTTTGATTGCCCGTAAATATGGTTGCAAATTAGAAGTTGTAGATTTACACAAAGATTATTGGGAAAATGTGGTAGCATACACCATCGACAAAGTTAAGCAAGGATTAACACCCAATCCGGATGTAATGTGCAATAAATTGATTAAATTTGGCGTTTTTGAGAAAAGAGTGGGTCATCAATACGAAAAAATTGCCACGGGGCATTATGCTACTATTGCGGAGATAGACGGTAAGGTGTTTTTATCCACAGCAAAAGACCCGGTAAAAGATCAAACAGATTT
>CAYNGF010000197.1:0-4697 GCA_964396515.1 uncultured Paludibacter sp. | reverse complement strand
GCAAAAAATTACATTTCGAAATAATATTTTTTAGAAAAAATCTTCATTTATAAATTATGTATTTGATAATATGAAATTTACATCAATTATTCTTTTTAGAAGTTTTTCGAAAATACAAAACTAACTTAAAAATTCAATATACGATAAGTGGTAAAAAATGTCAGAAAAGCGCACTTTGTTGTATTTTATTATTCTACACTTTTAGATTATACTTGAAATTACTATTTTTGAAAATCAACCAAAAAAAATCAAATGAAAATTCTACTCATAACATTAAGTCTGATAATATTTGAAACAGCTTACTCACAAAAGAGCAATATTAATCCTGTTCCATTTAATCAGGTTCAATTATCCGATAATTTTTGGGCACATCGCATAGAAACAAACCGGACAGTGTCCATACCTTCAGCATTTAGAAAATGTGAGGAAAATGGCCGATTCGATAATTTTGCATTGGCTGGTGGGATTAAAAAATGTGAGCATCAAGGCGATTTCCCGTTTGACGATACCGATCCGTATAAAATTATTGAAGGTGCATCGTACGCATTGGCAGTAAAATACGACAAAAAATTGGATGCTTATCTTGATAGTGTAATCCACCTAATTGAAGTAGCACAAGAGCCGGATGGTTATTTAACAACCTGTGTAACGAATAAATGTACACGTCTTTCAGGCTGGTGGGGAAATGCGCGATGGGAGAAAATAAACAGCCACGAGCTTTATAATTCAGGGCATCTTTACGAAGCAGCAGTAGCGCATTTTCAGTCCACAGGGAAACGAACTTTGCTGAACGTAGCCATTAAAAATGCCGATTTGGTTTGTCAGGTCTTTGGACCGAATACAGGGCAAATTCATCGTCCGTCGGGTCACCCGATTATCGAAATGGGCCTTGCAAAACTTTACAAAGTTACCGGGAATCAGAAATATATCGAAATGGCAAAATATTTTGTGGAAGAAACCGGACGAGGAACCGATGGGCATCATTTGAGCGAATACAGTCAGGATCATGAGCCAATTTTGCAGCAAAAAGAAATAAAAGGTCATGCCGTGCGGGCGGGATATTTATTTTCCGGTGTAGCAGATGTGGCTGCTCTCACCAATGATACCACTTACTTCAATGCTTTGATGCGTATTTGGGAAAACATGGCTTCGCGTAAACTATATATTACCGGAGGCATTGGTTCACGTGCCCAAGGCGAAGGTTTCGGACCTGATTATGAATTACCAAATCACACGGCTTATTGCGAAACTTGTGCATCGATAGCCAATGTTTATTGGAACCAACGAATGTTCCAGGCAACAGGCGATACAAAATATATCGATGTACTTGAGAGGGCTTTGTACAATGGCGTTATTTCAGGAGTTTCGCTTAGCGGCGATAAATTTTTCTACGACAATCCGCTCGAATCGATGGGCCAACACGAACGTCAGCCCTGGTTTGGATGTGCCTGCTGTCCGGGCAATATTACCCGCTTTATGGCTTCAGTGCCGGGTTATATGTATGCTACAGACGATAAATCAATTTACATTAACCTTTATGCGCAAAGTAAAGCAAATGTTTTGTTTGGTAAAAATAAGATTGAAATCAAACAGGAAACCACCTTTCCAAACGATGGCTATGTGAAATTTTTCATTTTTCCTTCAAAAACACAAAAATTTACGCTAAAATTCCGCATTCCGGGATGGGCCGAAAATAGCCCTGTGCCTACGGATCTTTATTTTTATTCTGAAAATAAAAATCTGCCGGTTGAAATTCTCCTGAATGGAATACCTGTGCACACAAAAAAGGAAAAAGGCTATCTTTCGATTATTCGTAAATGGCAAAAAGGCGACAAATTGGAATTGAAACTTCCAATGGAAATACACAAAGTTTTTGCCAATGCACAAGTGGAGGATGATAAGGCTAAAATGGCTTTCGAACGTGGACCAATAGTGTATTGTTTAGAAGCCGCCGATCAACCCGATAAACTCGTATTCGACAAATACATTTCGAAAAATGCTGTATTAAAAGCCGAGTTCCGTGCCGATTTACTAAACGGTATAACCGTATTAAAAGGAACAGCCCACAAAGTGCAGAAAACGGCTGATGGAATTTCTGAAACAGAAGTGCCATTTACGGCAGTACCTTATTCGGTTTGGAACAATCGCGGAACAGGTGAAATGGCAGTATGGATTCCTTACAAATCGGACATTGCACGCCCTCAACCTGAACCAACCATTGCTTCGCGAGCCCGTAGCGTAAATACTTATGGTGTAAACGATCAATGGGAACCCAAATCGTCGGCTGATATTTCAAAACCTTATCATTACTGGTGGTTGAAAAAAGGGGTGGATGTGGAACTCGAATATACCTTCGACAAACCTGAAACTGTGCAGAATGTGCAGGTTTACTGGCTGAGTTTCGACCATTATGATGGGAATTATCGCGTACCCGAAAGTTGGAAATTGTTTTATAAAGCTGACAATGAATGGAAAGAAGTGGATACTGACGATTATTATACAACGTTGAAGGATTGCTATAACAGTTTGAATTTTAAGAAAGTAACCACAACCGGGCTGAAAATTACCGCAAAACTTCAAAAAGGACAATCGGGAGGAGTTATTGAGTGGAAAGTGAAATAAATCGTTGCTCCCGCTTGAAGCATTTTATTCGTTATTTATATTAAAACAAAATATTTTCGCATGAAAAAATCAGTTGTAAGCATATTTACGCTCGTTTTGGCAATTTCGTTGTTTGCCCAAAAAAACAAACCGGCAGGTTATCCGATTTCTCCTGTACCATTCACTGCTGTGAAAGTAACCGACCAGTTCTGGGGACAAAGGCTAAAGGCAAGTCGTGAAGTTACAATTCCTTTAGCATTCAGTAAATGTGAAGAAACCGGACGTTACGAAAACTTTGTAAAAGCTGCCAACCCAAGTGAAAAATACAAAGTGGAAGGCTTTTCGTTCGACGACACCGATGTTTACAAAACAATAGAAGGTGCAAGTTATTCGATGCAAATGTATCCGGACAAAAAATTAGATAAATACATCGACAGTGTTTTGGCAATCGTAGCAAAAGCTCAGGAACCCGATGGATATCTTTATACTTCGCGCACAATGAATCCAAAACATCCGCATGCATGGTCAGGTTCGAAGCGTTGGGAAAAGGAAGAAGACCTTAGTCACGAACTTTACAATCTCGGACACATGCTCGAAGGTGCTATTGCGCATTTTCAGGCAACAGGTAAACGGAATTTTCTGGATATAGCCATAAAATATGCCGATTGTGCGGTTCGTGAAGTTGGTGACAAGCCCGGACAAGCATGTGTCGTTCCCGGACATCAGATTGCCGAAATGGCTTTGGCAAAATTGTATGTATTGACAGGTGAAATAAAATATCTGAACCTTGCAAAATTTTTATTGGACAAAAGAGGTTATACTAAAATGAAACAAGAATACAGTCAGTCGCACATGCCGGTTTTGGAACAACAAGAAGCTGTAGGACATGCTGTTCGGGCTGCTTATATGTACACAGGAATGGCCGATGTGGCTGCACTTACAGGCGATTCGGGCTACATAAAAGCCATCGACAAAATTTGGGAGAATATAGTAGGTAAAAAACTGTATATCACCGGCGGAATTGGTGCCACAAGTCATGGCGAAGCTTTTGGCAAAAACTACGAACTTCCAAATATGTCGGCTTATTGCGAAACCTGTGCAGCCATTGGCAATGTTTATTTGAACTATCGGTTGTTTTTGCTTCACGGTCACGCGAAATACTTCGATGTTCTTGAAAGGACACTATACAATGGTTTGATTTCAGGAGTTTCGCTCGATGGTGGAGGATTTTTCTACCCCAATCCATTAGAATCGATGGGGCAGCATCAACGTCAACCATGGTTTGGTTGCGCGTGTTGTCCATCGAACATCGCACGTTTTATTCCTTCAGTACCGGGATATGTGTATGCCGTGCACAATTCTGAAGTGTATGTAAACCTTTTTATGTCGAATAATTCCACGCTGAAAGTTACCGGAAAAGATGTTAGTATTCAACAGAATACAACTTATCCATGGAGTGGTGATATCAAAATCAATGTAAATCCTGCGGCGAAACTGCATTTTGAACTCAAAATACGTATTCCTGGTTGGGTTCAAAATCAAGCAGTACCTTCGGATCTTTACACTTATAACGACCGTAAACAACTTTCGTACAATGTAAAGGTAAATGGAGAAATTCAGAAATCAGTGCTCAAGAATGGTTATTTCATTATCAATCGTCAGTGGAAAAAAGGCGATGAAGTGGAAGTACATTTCGATATGGAACCTCGTACAGTGAAAGCGCATTCGGCGGTTGAGGCCGACAGAGGAAAACTGGCTGTGGAACGAGGTCCAATAGTTTATTGCGCTGAATGGCCCGATAACGATTTCAGTGTTTTGAGTATAATTATGAACCGAAAACCGGAATTTAAAGTTGTGGAAAAGCCAGCACTTCTGAAAGGAATCACGCAACTTCAGACCGATGCTCAAACGCTGAGTTATAACAAAGCCGGAAAAATTGAAATCCGTGATGTAACTCTTACCATGATTCCGTATTATGCATGGGCACATCGTGGCAGTGGCGAAATGGCTGTATGGTTTCCCGACGAACTGAGTGCCACGCGACCTGTAATGCCTCCGAGCATTGCTTCCGAAAGTAAAATTTCAGCATCGGTTCA
>CAYNGF010000196.1:0-4873 GCA_964396515.1 uncultured Paludibacter sp. | reverse complement strand
ACAGCAAACACATAAAAATGTACGTTTTTTTCATAAAAAATTGAATTTAATTGGTTGAATATTAAAACAATAACAAATATTATCATTATTATTCTTTATACTTGAATAACATGAAACAAATTTAAAGATTTGCAACTTCAAAAATTTATTTTGAACGGTTTTTTGGGTGGACATTATTCTTAAAGATGTGGACAAATAAGCCAGCATCTATCTGAAGGGATTATATTTAAAATAAAACAGCCTGACTTAAAAATTAAAGTCAGGCTGAAACAACAAAAAAAGTTATTTATTTTACAATTCCTGCAAAACCCATAAAAGCCATGGCAAGTAAACCGGCAACAAGAAGTGAGATAGGTGTTCCTTCCATACCTTTGGGTAGTTTTGTAAGACTCAACTGTTCACGAATTCCGGCAAAAAGTATTAGTGCCAAACCAAAACCTATAGCTGTAGATATGGCATATACGACACTTTGCAACAAATTAAAATCTTTTTGAATTACAAGTAATGCTACTCCAAGAATTGCACAGTTCGTAGTGATGAGTGGTAAAAACACACCTAAAGCCTGATAGAGAGGTGGAGAAATTTTTTTCAAAATAATTTCAACCATTTGCACTAAAAAAGCGATTATCAAAATATAAGTGATAGTTTGCAGATACATCAAGCCAAATGGTTCGAGTACAGTTTTTTGTATAGTGAAAGTAAAGATTGTTGCAATAGTCATTACAAATGCTACAGCTCCACTCATTCCAATAGCTGTATCAATTTTTTTCGAAACTCCTAGAAAAGGACATATCCCGAGAAATTGCGACAACACTATGTTGTTCACAAAAACGGCACCTATAAATATCAGAAAGTAAGTCATTTTATTATGTAGATTTTAAAGTTTTTTTTAAGTTTAAGAAGTTAATGAGTCTTTTTTCTTGAAACCAGTAACTTGTAACTCGTAACTTTTTATTATTTCACGCTTTTTTTAATTTATTCATTATTGCAATTAAATATCCAAGTGCAATAAAAGCACCGGGAGCAAGTACAAAGAGCAACATTCCATAATCTTCGGGGTAAAGTGTAAAACCGAATATTTTTCCGGTACCCAGAATTTCGCGAACTGAACCAAGCAAAGTAAGACCGAATGCAAAACCAAGTCCCATTCCTAATCCATCGAGCGAAGATTTTAAAACAGTGTTTTTCGAAGCAAAAGCTTCAGCACGTCCAAGCACAATACAGTTTACTACAATTAAAGGAATAAAGATTCCGAGACTTTCGAACAGAGCAGGTACAAAAGCCTGCATCACCATTTCCACAACCGTTACAAAAGTGGCAATAATAACTATGTAGGAAGGAATACGCACTTTGTCAGGAATCAGATTTTTAATGAGTGATACTACTGTATTTGAACCAAAAAGTACAAACGTGGTAGCAAGTCCCATTCCCAAACCATTTAAAGCAGAAGAAGTTGTGGCAAGTGTGGGGCACATACCCAAAACCAGTACAAAAATTGGATTTTCTTTTATAAATCCATTTAGAAATATTTTAAGACCTGAATTTTTTTGCATAAGTATTATTGAATTTGACAATTTGACAATTTGAATATTTTGTTTATACCATTAAATTAAAACACATTCAAAATATCAGAAAATATTAATTGATAAATTATTCTTTTGTTACAAAAACTGCTTCTTCTTCGGTTTTACTTTTTGGTGTAGCACCGGTTGAACCATCTGATTGAGGTCCCCCAGAATTTTTTGAGTAAGCTTCGTAAGCTACACTTACAGCATTAAGAAATGCACGAGAACTGATGGTAGCTGCCGTAATCGCATCAACTTCTCCTCCATCTTTATTAACAGTAAGTTTGTTCGTAGCCGGATTTTTCCCTTTAATATTTTGATTTCCTTTATCTGTTTTAAACCAGTCAACCATTTTTGTTCCAAGTCCTGGTGTTTCTTTTTGCTCCAACACGGAGTAATTAATAATGTTACCCTGTGCATCAAAACCAATCATTATTTTTACGTCGCCCGAGAAACCTTGATGTGAAACCGACTCAACGGCAGCACCCATAAACTTATCCTGCGCATCGTAAGCACGAAAAACAGAAATACTATCGCCATTGCTTACCGCTACTTTTTCAGGCGCATCCAGACGTTTGAATCCCGGAATTACTTCATTTATGGCGTTTTGCTGTTTGGCAGTTTTCGAAGCCTGAATCGGTTCTTTGGTTACTGTATAAACCGAGCCCAGTGCAAGAGCGGCAAATAAGGAGATGCCACCGAGCGACAGCAACATATTTTTAAAACTTGATTCTAATTTAGCCATTATTGGGAAAATTTTTATTATTCATTTTTTTTCAAGTACGACATCTATGTTTAAGCCTTAACCTTTTCACCAAATCTTTTGGGTTTGATATAACGATTAATTAACGGTGTAAAGCCATTCATAATCAAAATGGCGAACGATACACCTTCGGGATACGCCCCAAAAGCACGAATAATTACGGTAATTAATCCTATTCCGATACCATAAAGAATCATTCCACGCGGATTCATAGGCGAAGTAGCATAATCAGTGGCCATAAATACAGCTCCGAGCATTAAACCTCCTGACAATAAATGTACAAGGGGTGTAGCATATTCCACTGGGTTAACAAGATATAGGATTCCGGCAAAAACAAAAACCGAAACTAAAATGCTTACAGGAATATGCCATGTGATAATTTTTCGGATAAGCATGTAAACAAGACCAATCAGAATGGCAACCGCTGATATTTCACCAATAGATCCACCCATATTACCGGTAAATAAATCAAGTACAGAAGGCAATTCACCAAATTTCCCTTTAATCATAGCCAAAACAGTGGGTCCGGTTTCAGCATCGAGATAAGCAGTGGTAAAAGGAACGGGTTTAGGCCAGGTGGTCATAGCAACAGGAAATGAAATGAGCAAAAACACCCGCCCCACCAATGCGGGATTAAAGGGATTGTTTCCCAAACCGCCAAAACTCATTTTACCAATGCCAATTGCAACCAGTGAACCGATAACAATCATCCAAAGAGGTATATTGGACGGTAAATTGAGTGCGAGTAATAAGCCGGTGACAGCAGCAGAACCATCGTTAATGGTTATGGAACCTTTCAGCAAATATTTCTGTATTAAAAACTCGAAAAGCATGCACGATATTACAGCAGTAAGTGTAACAATTAATGCTCCAAGTCCGAAGAAATACAAACCGGCAAGTAAAGCAGGAATAAGTGCAATGATCACTCCTTTCATATTGCTGCTTATGGTATCGCCTCCGTGAATGTGCGGCGCTGGTGAAATTATGAGTTTATCCATAATTGAATTTAATTGTTTTTTTTCAACGCTTTCAGGTGCAAGCACGCTGACAGGTTGCGTAGTTTTCGTTTATTTGTTAAAGAAATGTCTTGAAGATTTCTTGATTTATTTCATTTCAGCGCTGTCAGGTGCAGGCACGCTGACAGGTTGATAAATTCAATTTTTTTTCGTTAAAGAAACGTTCAAAAGTCTTACTACTTTTTGAAGTTTCATTATTATTTCGCAGCACGGCTTCTAATAATTCCGCCTACGGTAGATTTTCCAAACCTTATATAATCAAGCAATGCACGATTTGATGGACAGGTATAACTGCAACTTCCGCACTCTATACAATCCATCACGCGGTTATCTTCCATTTCGGGCCACATGTTACGCTCGCTTTGGCTCATTAACAGGTAAGGTTCCAATCCCATAGGGCAAACCGAAACACACTTGGCACAACGAATACAGTTTTGCATAGGTTTACGTACCGATTCCTCATCGCGCATGAACAATACACCTGCACTACCCTTGGCAGTAGGAACATTCAGGTTCATAAGCGAACGACCCATCATGGGGCCACCACCCACAATTTTACCGGTTCCCGCAGGAACGCCACCAGCCTGATCGACCACATGCGAAAGATAGGTACCTAAGCGTACGAGATAATTTGATGGATTGGGAGCATCTTTGCCGGTAATTGTGATTACACGTTCAATCATGGGTTTATTTTTCTGCACAGCTTCGTACACAGCGTATGTAGTTCCAACGTTTTGAACCACTGCTCCAACTTCAACAGGAATGCGTCCACTCGGCACCTGACGATGGATTATGGCATCGATCAATTGTTTTTCGCCACCTTGCGGATACTTTACCTTTAGGGCTACAACTTCGATCCCATTGTAATTTCTGGCTATATTTGATAACAATGCAATAGCATCCTTTTTATTGTTTTCAATGCCAATTATAGCCCGTTTTACATCAAGAGCTTTCATGAGAATTGTGACGCCTACCATGATTTCTTCCCCTTTTTCAAGCATAAGCTGATGATCGCAGGTAAGGTACGATTCGCATTCGACGGCGTTGATAATAAGCACTTCGGCTTTTTTACCGGGAGGAGGCGATAGTTTGACATGTGCGGGGAAAGTAGCACCTCCCAAACCAACAATACCGGCATCCTTAATTTTTTGGATAATTTCTTCCTTCGACAGATTGCATTCGCGTTTTAATTCGGGTGAACGATCAATGGTTTCAAGCCATTCATCTCCATCGACATCAATAAAGACAGCCTGACGTTTGTACCCGGTTGCATCAAGTTGTACATCAATTTTTGCCACTTTTCCTGATACCGAAGAATGTACATTGGCAGAAATAAAACCGTTTGCCTGACCAATAAGTTGTCCTGCTTTAACGAGATCGCCTTTTTTCACAACAGGTTCGCTCGGTGAACCGATATAATGCGATAACGGAATAACAACTTGCTTTGGCAAAGTTGACACGATAATTTTTTTCCCTGCAGAAAATTTATTTTCTTTCGGGTGAATACCACCCATTCTGAAAGTTCTCAT
>CAYNGF010000195.1:0-4887 GCA_964396515.1 uncultured Paludibacter sp. | reverse complement strand
GACCTGTAATGCCTCCGAGCATTGCTTCCGAAAGTAAAATTTCAGCATCGGTTCAATCAAAATCGCTTTCGGCTATCAACGACCGCCTTGTACCTAAAGATGAAAACGATCGTTCGGTGCCTTATTTTCACTGGTGGCCAAAGGAAGGAACTACTGAATGGATCTCGTACGAATTTTCCGAAACGAAATCCATCAGTTCGTGTTCGGTTTTCTGGTACGACGATGGTCCCTGGGGCGGTTGCCGGGTGCCTCAATCGTGGCGAATACTTTATCGCAATAATGCGGGAAAATGGATTCCGGTAGAAAATACCAATGAGTATGGTACAAAGAAGGGAATTTCAAACGCAGTGTCGTTTAAAACCATTACAACGAATGCTTTAAAAATTGAAATTGAATTACCGGAGAAAAACTCAACCGGTATTTTTGAGTGGGAAGTAGAGTAATAACAAAGCCCGAAAAGATATGAATTTTCTTTTCGGGCATTTTTTCACTAATTTTATGCAGGAATATTTTTAATTTTCTGTTTCTGATAGATTTTTTTCTGCAATTTTCTGTAGCTTTTTGTAATAAAATTTTGAGAACAATGTTGTATCTTTTCTTTGCAAAATCACTTTATCATTAAAAGTTACATCGCTTCGGTCAACTACCAAACCTTTCATATTATTTTCAGTTTCAGGAATAAAGTTCGTATCATTTTGTAAATACTTATTATTAATCCAATTAAACATTAATCCGGGATCATAAACGGAGTAGTTTACAAAATCAACTCCCTCTTTACCATCACCATTGTACCAACTTTTAGTTTTAAGGATGGAACTAAATTTTACTCTTTTATTATTATTAAACTCGCCCCCGATTAGCTCCATAGGAATATCGACACTTCTGATCCATTCATCTTTTGCTTCACCGGGTACAACATTTGCAATATCGAGCAATGTAACGGCGAATGCAGAACATCCTGAACCTTCTTTCTCGTAACGTGGAAAAAGTGCTCCGTTATAAAATTCGCTAGGTGCATATCCCATATGATTTTTTTTCTTGAAATAATTTACAAATTCAATCAGCCTTTCTACTGCCTGCTGATTAATTTTGAATTTTAAATACGCGACTTTCCCCCTTTTAGCATAAAGTGCCAAGCCATCATGAATATGTTCAACAGGCTCAATTCTGCCTTTAATCGTACTACCAAGCACTCCAAGTCCAACTTTCTTTTTAATGACATACTCAACTTTTTCCGATTGAACAGCACCGTTCATAGCCACATATACTACAGAATCGAGCAGCGGAGATTGTATGCGAGCAATAACATGACCAATTACATAATATTGTTTACTTAATGCAGCATTCAGATAGCATTTAATTGTAGTTTTAAATAGTAAAGAGGGATTATCCCATTCAATTTTACTTACTTCCGGAATTGCAAAAATGGTAAGTTCATGGTCTGAACCACTATTCAAAACATTGTTCTTTTGTGCAACAATAACATCAAACTGTAAAAGAAATAGTAAAAACAGAAAAAAAGAAACTCTATAAGGTTTATGCATGTTATATAATAAAGATGAATTAAAACTTGGAGGAAGATTCCCGGAGATAAATTAAATTAAAAATAAAATAATAGGGCAAAAATGAATTCATTAATTTATTGAAAGATAAAACTTTGGAAAGTTAAAAAAATTTTGAGCGGCAAACGGGGCTCGAACCCGCGACCCTCAGCTTGGGAAGCTGATGCTCTGCCAACTGAGCTACTGCCGCGTATTTTAATAAAATCGATTACAAATGTATTACATTTCTGAGAAATTTAAGGGAATGTTGTAAAGTTTTTATTAAAAAAATTTGATATAACTTCATTTCTGAATGATTAGAAACTAATACATAGTTTTCGTGTTTAACCTGAAAAATACAAAGTAATGCCTTTGTTAAGGAAACTTATTATCATACTGGATTCATTTTAGATAGTATAACATCAAACATTTTTTTTCTACCAAAATTACTTTATTGTCCACCCTGTATGAAAATGTAAATTCTAATTTTGCATAACCATATCAATTCAAATAAAAAGATTTTAAATTATTTCAAACAATTACCTTTAATCTAATAAAGTTTAGCCTATTAAATTTTTTTTAATACAAGAAAAAAAATACTATAATAATTACTATTAAACACAACTACCCCATGATATTGAATGCATTTTACAGTAAAGAATTGAATTTTACAACAAAAATTTTTACTAAAATACTAATAATAAATTTTTTTGTCATTGGTATCTTATTTACTTCCTGCGACACTTATCCGTTTGATGATAAGGAACCCGACTGGTTAGGCGCAAGCATTTATGACTACTTAAAAAACGAAAAAAATTTTACGGTTTTTACCCGCTTAATTGAAGATCTTAATTATACTGAAGTATTGGGTAAAACAGGAAGTAAAACACTTTTTGTGGCTGATGATGAAGCATTTGACGAGTTTTTTAAAAACAATGAATGGGGTGTTAAAAATTACAACGATTTCACACTTGCACAAAAAAAACTCATTCTGAATTTTAGTATGATCAATAATGCTTACCTTGTAGAAATGCTTGCAAACTACAATAACGGGGGATTAAAAGAAGGTGCAGCATTCAGAAGAGTAACTGCTATCTCTGTTCTCGATAGTATACCTTATGAAATTGGGAATCAACTTCCGCATGGTGAATTTTGGGATTATTATAAACAAAAAGGGATTTATATCCTAAAAGATAACACTCCTTGGACACTGATGTATTTCACTCAGAAACATATCGAACAAGCACAAATAACCGATGAAGACTTTAAAATCATAACAGGAATAAATCGTAAAGAAAACGATGCACACATTTTTGGGATTAAAATTAAAACAAAAGACATTACTTGTAAAAATGGGTACCTGAATGTACTTGAAAAAGTATTAATTCCGCCTATGAATATGGCTGAGTATATAAGTAAAAACAAAAATACTTCCTTGTTTTCATCTATCATCGAACGTTTCAGTGCTCCCTACTACGATAGTGAAAATACTGTTAAATACCGGCAGTTAAATCCAACATTTAATGATTCAATTTTTGTAAAACATTACTTTGCTAAAATCGGTGGCAGGACTTATACTCCAAATAATAAAGTAATATCGAACGATTTGCTGTTACCCTTCAGTCCATGTTGGAACAGTTATACACGTACAGCAAGCGGCAATGCACTCCAATCGGACATGGCAGCGATGTTTGTTCCTAACAATCAAGCTCTTGAAACTTATTTCAGTTCCGGTGAAGGCGCTGTTTTGAAAGATCGGTTTAAATATATCGACAGTATTCCCTTTGAAGTTTTGCCACTTTTATTAAAAAGACATATGCGAACTTCATTCATGGAGTCTGTTCCGAGCCGGTTTGCGAATATGGTGGATGAAGACAACTCAGTTCTCCCGGTAAAAAAAGAAGATATTGAGAGTGCTTATATCGGCACAAACGGTGTTGTTTTTATAACAAACAAAGTTTACCCGCCCGATGATTACCGATCGGTTTACGGACCAGTTTTGTTAAGCGCAAATAATGCTTCGCCTGAAAATAAAACAAAAATCTGGAAATGGGCTATTGTACAACCGGCTAACGATTTTCGCCTTTATTTAAATTCATTGGTGAGTCGCTATAGCTTTTTTGTACCGACCGATGAATATTTTAAAAATTATATCGACCCCATTGCAATTGAAAAAGACGTTCCAGGTGCATTGAAATTTTGGTACGACGATAAAGTCAATACAGTAAAAGCTACCGTTTACAAATACAACAGTATAACGCACGAAATTGGCGATTCGGTGGGTATCATTACAAACACTACCTTTCTGGCAAACAGGCTTTTGGACATGCTCAATATGCACATTGTTGTGGGAGGAGTTGAAAACGGAAAAAATTATTATATTACAAAAGGTAATGTAGCATTGAAAATTGAAGGAGAAGGTGAGAACCTTAAAATTCAAGCTGGTGGCAATTTAACCCGAAACGAAAAAGTAAACGTAAACAAAGTTTATCGTCAATATAACGGTTATACCTATTTTATTGACAAGCCAATTCAAACGCCCGTAAAATCGGTTTATAAAGTATTGAGCGAAACTCCCGAATTTAGTGCTTTCTTTTCGCTTATGGCAGGATTCCCTGCTACAAGCTCGTCGGTTATATTTGTAAACAAAACCAACTATTATGGTATCGATCTGAATGTTAAATTCTTCAATACATTTAATTATACTGTATATGTGCCAACAAACGCAGCAATCGACAGTGTAATAAACGCAGGAATAATCCGACCTTGGGAAAGCCGAGGTCCGATTGTTGGTATAAATGATATAACTAATGCTACAGAAAAAGCCAATGAAATTGTTAAACTCGAACGTTTTATTCGCTATCATTTTCAGGATAATTCTGTTTTTGTTGATAATCAGACCTTTGAAAGACAATACCAGTCGGCAACCATGAAACTCGACAATTTGCCTTCACTATTCAATACTTTTAAAAATAAATTTTACAAAATCGGTGTAAAAGCAACACCCGGAAATCTGGAATTAACAACTGAGAGTAACACGAAAACAACTATCAATAAATCGAAGGGACTATACAATATTTTAACCCGCGACTTTGTATTCAGCAACAAACCGTCCTCATTTAAAAATATTGATGGAACCGGCACAGGAACCGATTTTGCTAATTCAACAATTGTAACTTCTTCAACAGCAGTGATTCATCAGATTAACGGAGTGTTGAATTTTAATTAATAAAAGAGTAAATAAAGTTTTTTAATAGCGACAAGCCTTAAAACAAAAATACTTTTCAAATGAAATACATAACAAAATTTTCATTGTTGATTTTCTTATTCTTATCATCAATTTATT
>CAYNGF010000194.1:0-4972 GCA_964396515.1 uncultured Paludibacter sp. | reverse complement strand
CTTTTGAAATTTCAACTACCGATTTAAAATCTCCCGGGCTCGAAACAGGAAATCCGGCTTCAATTACATCTACGCCAAGTTGTTCAAGCGCTTTTGCCACTTGAATTTTTTCAACAGTGTTTAACTGGCAACCGGGTACTTGTTCGCCATCGCGTAATGTTGTGTCGAAAATAAATAATCTGTCCATAATAAGCCCCCTCTAACTCCCCCACAGGGGAAGAACCGGGAGGGGTTCCGGCATTTGATTAATTTATTAATTATATTTTCATGAATCGCTCTTTATGTTCCCCTGTGGGGGATATAGGGGGCTGACTTACATAAAAAAGCCTTTCGCACCGAAGTGAGAAAGGCTTTCAATATCTTGAACATTTATCTACATACCAAACTCACTTCGTCTTGTTTTGTAAGAGAAGAATAATGCCGAGTAGAAGAATATGTAGAAAATTTCGATTCATTGCTCAATTTTTAAAATCTGTGCAAAGATACTGCTAATTTTTATTTATGCAATACGAAATGAAATTTTTTCAGATATTTTTCTTACAATTCAGAATTTTCAACTCATAAAAACAAAATGTTTTAAACATTGCGTAGATTTATCGCAGTCATACTCAGTTCAATTTCTCCAAATTCAATCATTGCATTAAACAACCGAAAGAATTGAAAGTTCGATAAATCTGAAATTTTAACCGGTAACGCAACTATTTTTTGTTCTGCCAGTAATGATGCACGGTTAACTCCGTAAATTAGAGGGATTTCAGGTGTAATCCAATTTACTCCATCGAAAAAAGCTATATTCGCATAAGATGTATCAGTGATTAATCCATCGCGAACCAATAATACATCATCATAGTTTTTACGAAGTTTAAATGCTTGCTGATAGGCACTTCTATCCGCAGGTTTATAATTGAAAGTCTGAATGTGAGTGTTAATCAATTGAAGCGATAAAATTTCTTTTCGAAGGTAAGGTTCAAATTCTATTTTAAAATCTTTTTTATCTAACAATATTCTGCATTTATATAAACCTTTGAGTGGAAAATCGGAATTTTGGATAATTGAAATCAAATTCGGAACTTTGGTTTTTGGGTAGCACTGCGCAAATGCCCTGTTTACTCGTTGTTGGTGAAGTGGAAGGCGAAAAAAGTTACCATTGAGTAATTTTATTGTTTCAAGAAATCGGTACATAAACTTTTTGGATTAATTCATTATATTCACTTTCCGCATCACTTAGCGAAGTAATTCCACCCCCACTTTTAAAAACAAGATTTTCACTTTGTTGTTCAATAAATCGAATCATTACTGCTGAATCGAGTTTTTCTCCATCGAACCAACCAAAAATTCCGGTATAAAAACCACGATCGTAACCTTCGGCTTCACGAATAATGTCTAATGTTTTGGGTTTTGGTGCACCACTGATAGAACCGGCAGGTAACATTTTAAAAATAATATCGCCAAGTTTTTGCTTATAATTTTCAGCCAAATTTCCTTTTATACACGAACTTACCTGCAATAATTCTCCTTTGTTCGTTTGAATATTTTCGACATATCGATACCTTTCAACGCGAACGTTTTCAGCAACCATACTCAGGTCATTACGAATCAAATCTACAATGGTGGCATGTTCAGCCATTTCTTTTTTATTATTCAAAACCAGATTCATAGCATCAGGTATTTTGGCATCAATAGTACCTTTCATTGGGAACGATGCAATTGTTCCATCTGCGATCCTGACAAAAGTTTCGGGAGAAAAAACTACAAATTTATCTTTCAACCTAAGTTTATATTTTGCCCTGCTTATTCTAAAAATCTGTTCGAGATTTAAATCAGTTTCTATCTTTGTAGGTTGTGTAAGGTTAACTAAGAATGAATTTCCTCTTCGAATTTCCTGCTGAACTAACAGTAATTTACTTCGGTAATCTTCATAATCTACAGGGAAGATATTCCATAAAATTTCTGAAATATTTCCTGACTGATTTTTTTGATTTGGAAATTGAAAATCGGGAAAGTGAAAATGTAAATAATTGGAATCTAACTCTTTTTCGGGAATTACATATCCGCTATTAGCTTCAAAATCAATAATAAATAAAAATTTAACGCCTAAACTTCCCAGCAAATTCAGGCGTTCAATAATCTCTGTCCTTTTCAACAAAGGGTATTTCAATTTCATTTAAATTTCAGTAAAAAACTAATCGAACTATAACAACTGACTTGATAAACTTTAAAAAATGAGTTGAAAATCAACTCTTTTTCTTTTTACCGGAGTGTTTCTGATAAAGAAAACGCTTAATTTTTTGCGATGCCGTTTTTTCAAAAGGTTTATCCATAATATCCACACGTTTAATCTGGGATGTACGATTCAGTTTCTGATTAATATCTCGTGTAAAATGCGACTTCCATTCATGAAATTTCTCTTTGTTATCTTCGAAAATATGTTTCCAGTGTTCTATGTTTTTTTCGAGTGCATCGATATCCAGTAAAATCTTGGCAACCAAAAAACCATCTTCTTCAATCACCAATGATTCTGTAACAAACTGATTGTTATTGATAACAGACTCTATATCTTCAGGATAAATATTCTCTCCACTAGGCCCAAGAATGGTATTTTTCATTCTACCTTTAATAAACAATCTTTTTTTACGATCAAATTTTCCAAAATCGCCGGTACGAAACCATCCGTCTGGAGTAAGAACTTCGGCAGTTGCTTCAGGATTTTTATAATATCCTTTCATTACATTAGGCCCTTTTGCCCATATTTCGCCAACTCCGTTCGAATCCGGTTCGTTTATTTTCAATTCGACACCCTTAATGGCATAACCGGTCGATTGCAATTTGGTTTGATGGGGAGCTGCACCTGCCAATAAAGGAGCTGTTTCAGTAAGTCCATACCCAATAGCATAAGGAAATTTACCTTCTTTGAGAAAACGTTCAACCTGTGGATCAAGTTTCGCACCTCCGATACCGAAAAATTTCAGTCGTCCACCAAACGATTTTTTTAGTTTTTTACCTGCAATTCGGTGAATAAGAATTCTGAAAAGTGGAGTTTTATAAATCAACTTCGACAATGGACTTTTATTGAACTTCGCCTGAATTTGATTCTTGTAAATTTTTTCCATGATAAGTGGAACCGAAAGCATCATGGTAGGTTTTATCATTTGCATAGCAGGCAACAAAGTAGCTGCTGTAGGTGGTTTTTCAAGATAATAAATGCTTGCACCGTACATCACTGGATATAAAAGCCCGATAGTATTTTCGTAAGTATGTGAAAGTGGCAGAAATGATAAAAATACATCGTTATGATTGATAGGTTGTACAGTATATGACTGCATCGCTACGAAAGTGATATTTTTATGCGATAACATTACTCCTTTCGAACGTCCTGTTGAGCCCGATGTATAAATTATTGCAGCTAAATCGTCTTCATCAACATTAATATTTTTCAATTGGAAGTTTTCAATTGGTTCCGTATTGCGGTAAATAATGCTTAAATCATCGACTTTAATAATTAACTCCAAATTGGGGAAATCTATTCCGATAATTTTGGAATACAATTTATCGCTCACAAACAAACCTTTAGCTTCCGAATGAATTAATACATTCTCAATTTCTTCTGACGTAAAATCGGGTAAAACAGGCACAACTATCATTCCCTGATTTACAATAGCAAAATATGCAATTACCCAGTTTGGCATATTCTGAGCATAAAGTGCCACCTTATCGCCTTTCACAAATCCATAGGATTGGAGCAATGTGCTCAAATTGTCAATTTGATGTCCCAATTCACTATACGTTATCGGAGTTTGTCCTACAAATGCGAGGGATGGCATTTGGGCATATC
Source organism: uncultured Paludibacter sp. (assembly GCA_964396515.1). Taxonomy (GTDB): domain Bacteria; phylum Bacteroidota; class Bacteroidia; order Bacteroidales; family Paludibacteraceae; genus Paludibacter. The sequence continues at coordinate 1,140 of CAYNGF010000194.1, read as the reverse complement.
GTTTCACAGTATGATGCAGAAACGATTTTATCGTTAGCGGGCGGGGTTCGAATTTTTTATGCAGTAAATCCATTTATTTGAAATTCATTACGTTTTATTGTTTTCAAAAAAATATTTTATGCAAATGTAAACAAATAATTCATTTTTATTGCACAATATATCAGATATTGTGCAATATTTAGCTTTTGTATATAATAAAAATGCAGGGACGTTTGTTTAATTCAGGCTTATTGTTTTTCCAGTTTTTTATTGTTCTCGTTTTTATAAACTCAGTTGGAAGGGTAATATCAGCCGCCACACAAAGCAATGTATTCGGATTGCAAGTCTGAATCAAATCCTCAAACATTTTCATGTTCCTGTAGGGAGTTTCGATGAAAATTTGCGATTGATTGTATGCAATAGCTTTGGATTCGATGTGACGGATAGCTTTAATCCTCTCGGATGGTTGAACGGGCAAATATCCATTAAAAGCAAAACTTTGTCCATTAAAGCCTGAAGCCATAAGCGCAAGAAGAATTGAGGAAGGACCGACCAATGGAACAACAGTAAAATTTTCTCGTTGTGCTAATGCAACCACATCCGCTCCGGGATCGGCAATGGCAGGGCATCCGGCTTCAGAAATTATACCCATATCATTTCCTTCTTTCATTGGTTTTAAGAACGTATTTAGTTCACCTGTTGAAGTATGTTGGTTTAAGGCAAAAAAAGTCAGATGATCTATATTGATATTAGAATCGCATTGCTTTAAAAAACGGCGAGCTGATCTAATATCTTCAACTATAAAATATTTTAGCTTCGAAATAATTTCAGAATTATATGAAGGCAAAATTCTGTTGAAAGAAGTTTCACCAAGCGATGTAGGAATAAGGAATAATTTTGGCATATTTTTTAGAATAAAGTAAAAAAGAAAAAAGAGCAAAGATAAAAGACAACGACTCTGAAACCATAAACACTTAAATTTTAAAACACTTATTCCGTGAGGTGGAACTCCCGGCGCCCAAACGCAGTGTCTGTTATAATTATTCAACGTTTAACTCTTCCAGTCTTTCGCTTAGTATTTCCCATTCGTAGATTTTTTGTTCAAGTTCGCGCTGCATTTTTTGATACAAGAGAATAAATTCATGATCTGCTGCCTTTGAA
>CAYNGF010000193.1:0-4984 GCA_964396515.1 uncultured Paludibacter sp. | reverse complement strand
CAATTAGTGCAGGAAGGTTTGGTAAGCGGTTGGGACGATCCGCGGATGCCCACTCTTTGTGGATTACGTCGTCGCGGATATACGCCTGAAGCTATTCACAATTTTATCGACAAAATTGGCTATACCAAGTTTGAAGCCCAAAACGATATAGGTTTGTTGGAACATGCTGCCCGCGAAACCCTTAATAAATCGGCGCAACGCGTTAACGCCGTGATTAATCCTGTAAAACTGATTATCACAAATTATCCCGAAAATAAGGTTGAATGGATGGCTACTGAAAATAATCCTGAAAATCCTGAGGCAGGAACGCGCGAAATTCCTTTCAGCAGAGAATTGTATATCGAAAAGGAAGATTTTATGGAAGATGCTCCGAAAAAATATTTCCGCATGACTCCGGGGCAGGAAGTGCGACTGAAAAGCGCTTATATAGTTAAATGCACCGGCTGTGAGAAAGACGAAAAAGGGAATGTAACAACGGTTTTTGCCGAATACGATCCGCTTACCAAAAGCGGTATGCCTGATGCAAACCGCAAAGTAAAAGGTACGTTGCATTGGGTTTCGGCGGCTCATGCTCTCAAAGCAGAAGTTAGATTGTACGACAGGCTTTTCAGTGTGGAAAATCCTTCGGCTGATGAACGTGATTTTCGTGAACTTTTGAATCCCGATTCACTAAAAGTACTTACCGAATGCTATGTAGAACCATCGTTGGCGAATGCAAAACCACTCGACCATTTTCAGTTTCAACGTGTGGGTTATTTCAATGTCGATCTTGATTCCGTAAACGGAAAATTGATTTTCAACCGCACAGTTTCTCTCAAAGATAGCTGGGCCAAAGAAATGAACAAATAACTTTTTTGATCCTTTTTTCAAAATATAAACAACCGGATTTCGATTGTCGAAATTCGGTTGTTTGGTTTAGTATTTAGCTGATAATAAATTGTTTAAAGTTTTATCACATATACATTGAACGATTTAGGTTGTATTTGCACATCGAAAGTGTTGCCGTTGACCATAATTTCGGTGCTTACGGGAACAACTGCATCGGGCTTATCGAGTGTATTTTCAATATCCAAATCAGCTGATTTTAGAATTATGTGTGTGCCTTTGCGCTGAGCTGATTTCAAACCATCAAAAGTATAGCTCACACTTTTAGTTTCGCCGGATGTATTGGCAATTTTCAGGTAAATTTCGTTTTTGTTTTTATTGATAACTGAAGAAGCATAGAGTCCATTCTGACCTGTTAGTGGAGTTTTGCCATTCAAAGTTTTCAGTACGTGTGTACCGACATACGTTCCGTAAAGTTGTTGCACGTAATAATTTACTGATTTTACGCTTCTCATATTGTCGAACCATATCAGGTCGGGACGCCACTGCCAGCCTTCGACATGCGCAAACAGAGGAGCATAAGTGCACATGTGTACCACATCGGCATTGCGTTCGAAACCGGTCATGAAAGCAGCTTCGCAAAGTGCCGATTCAAAATTGTTTTTTCGGTTACGCGGATGACAGGCATATTCGCCGGCAAACACTTTCGGCCCTTTACGGTCGTAGTTATCGTAACGGGCTGCAGCATCGAGGAACCATTTTTCAGGACGATAAAAATGTTCGTCCACCAAATCAACTTTCAGACGTTTCATTTCAGGCCACAAATAATCGAAATCTTTGCCTTCGGAATTGGGACCGGAACTTCCAATAATTTTTACTGACGGATATTTTGAACGAACGGCTTTAATAAATGGTTCGAGTCTCTCGGGATATTCTGGTCCCCATTGCTCGTTTCCAATAGCCAAAAGTTTCATATTGAATGGTTCAGGATGTCCCATATCGGCACGGAGTTTTCCCCATTTTGAGGTTACCGGTCCGTTGGCAAATTCTATCAAGTCAAGCGCATCCTGAATGTATTCGTGCAGTTCACCTACAGCCACATGTGCTTCGCAACATCCATTCTGAAACTGACAGGCAAGTCCAACACTGATAACCGGCAACGGTTCGGCACCAAAATCTTCGGCAAGCTGGAAGTATTCAAAAAATCCGAGTCCGTACGTTTGAAAATAATCAGGGAAAAATCGATTAGTGAATGTATAATGCCAACGGTTTTCGTTCAATTTACGATTTTCAACCGGACCTACGGAGTTTTTCCAGTTGTATCGGGTCTTTAGATCGGTACCTTCAACAATACAACCGCCGGGAAAGCGAAATACTCCCGGTTTCAGGTCGTACAATGCTTGCGCAAGGTCTTTACGCATTCCGCCTTCACGACCTTTCCATGTGTCAACCGGAAAAAGTGATATATGTTCGAAATCGGCAGCACCTTTCGAAGTAAAGAAAATGCGAATTTTTCCTTTTTTCTCCTCTTTACGAGCTTTGAAAGTTACCTGATATTTTTTCCATTCTTTTGAATTAATAGTTAGTTTTTCATTACTAAACGGATTGTTTGCAGCATCAATCAGTTCGATTCTGATGGTTTCTTCCGGATTGTTTCCTGCAAGTCGTGCCCAAACAGAAAAACGGTATTCAGCATCTTTTTTTACTGAAATACCGAAAAATCCTTCGTTTTCCAATCCGCTATGTTTATGGTCGTGCCCTGAATAGCCAATACGGATATAATGCGGATTATTTTCAAATGGTCCACCGTTCATAAGTTTCACATTGCCAAAAATATTCCACCCCATAAAATTTTGCGGAAAATCGAAAGAACGGTTTTTAATCATTTCGGCATAAAGTCCGCCATCGGCTCCATAGTTAATGTCTTCGAAAAATATCCCGTACATGGTACTTTGAATCACTGAGCCCGGTTTCTTTACATCGACATTGATTTTAGTTTGTGCATTCAAACCCCACAATAAAGCGATTGCAATTAGCAATAGTATGGAAATTCTGTTTTTGATCATGGTTGTTATGTTTAATTTTTGTTTTAAATTTTATATTCTTATAAATTGATTGACAAAGAAATGAATTAATTTGCTTAAAAAGGGCGACAAGTTTCTCATTTAGGGTGATTTTTTTAATAGAAAAATGAAAAATTATTGAAAAAATCTGCTATCTGCTGTCTGTTGTCATCAAATCTTGAATTAAAATCCTTATTCTGTTGTTTTCTCCATAAATACACTTGGTTGAATTCCAAAATGTTTCGTAAAGCATCGGGTAAAGTATTTAGGATCGCGGAATCCGACTTCGTACGCAATTTCGGAAATATTCATTGCATGTGTCTCACGATTGATGATTATTAATTCACGTGCAACATTTAACCTGTAAATGCGTATAAACCTACTTGCCGACTGTCCGGTAATATTTGTGAGTTTTTTATGGAGTAAACTCCGACTGATATTCATTAGGTCGATAAACTCAGGTACTTCAAAATCAGAGTCTTTGTAATTTTCTTTGAGTACTTTCATGGCTTTATCCATAAATTTTTTGTCGGGCGATTCGTTGTCAAAATTCAGCGCTTCGGTATTCATACTCTCCGCAAAATTCATTTGAAGGCGCTTGCGTTTATCGCTAAGGTTTGCAATTATGGCTTTGAGTAATTCCTCGTCGAAAGGTTTTACTAAAAAGGCGTCAGCTCCTTGCTGAAAACTGTCAATCTGGGTTTCGACAGAAGATTTTGCTGTCAGCAGTATTACCGGGATGTGCGAAGTAACAAAATGTGTTTTTACATTGCGGCAGAACTCTATTCCATCCATTTCAGGCATCATCACATCGCTGATAATCAAATCGGGGATATAGCGATTTGTAACTTCAAAGCCAACAGCACCATTTGGAGCTTCCATAATGTTATATTCATCCGATAAAATTGAACGGATATATTTTCGCATATCGGTGTTATCTTCTACAATCAGAAGCAGTGGTTTATTTTCTTTAATTTTTAAATCAATTTTTTCGGGTTCTTCAGTCTGAGTTGCTACAAGCATCTCCATGGGTTTCCCATCCATGGTTACAATGGTTGAAATGCGACGTTCGACAGGAATAATAAAACGGAAACAAGCGCCACCTGAACTTACATTCAGCGCTTCGATAGTGCCATTATGCAGCTCAATTATTTGTTTGCAAAGGTAAAGACCGATTCCGGTACCGCTCTGACCTGTACCCGAATAAGCAGTAATTTGTTTGGATTGATAAAAGCGTTCGAAAATTTTTTCGCATTCTTCTTCTACAATTCCTTTTCCGGTATCTTTAACCGAAACGAAAAGTTTCTCGTTTTGGTCTTTTTTATCGAAGTAAGTTCCCGCGATAATGGTAATAATTCCGTAATCGGGTGTGAATTTAATAGCGTTCGAAAGTAAATTGCCAATTACTTTTTGCAAATTATTTCTGTCAAAAAGCATTTCCGGAGGATTAATTCTGAATTTTTTACGGAATATAATACCACGATCCTTAGCCATATCTTCGAAAGGTAACAAAATGTCTTCCAGAAAATCTACAAAATTCTGATTTGATTTTACGAGTTCCATTTTGCCCGATTCCACTTTTCGGAAATCCATCAATTGATTGATTAATGAAAGGAGCAATTGAGAGTTACGGCGCACTATATGTAATTGTTCAAGTACTTTAGGGTTGATGCTCAATTTGAGTGCTCTTTCAACCGGACCAAGAATCAAAGTAATGGGTGTGCGGAATTCATGCGTAATATTGGTAAAAAACGCAATTTTATCAATCGTTGCTTCTTCCAATTTTCGGGTAAGTTTTTCCAGTTCTTCATTTTGAAGCAATATTTGGTGATTTTGTTCAATAAGTTTTTCATTTTGGCGTGAAACTTCTTCCTGATGTATCAGAAGATCATCCATGCTTAGTTTAAGTTTGCGAGCCTGCTCTTCGAGTTGCTCTTTTTGTTGCTCTATTTCCTTTGTGCGCTCTTCTACTAAACTGCGTAAATGCAATTCCTGATTACGAAGCATACTGATGCGCGCAGAATAATAACGAAGCATTAAATAAACAGATAATATTAGTATGGCGAGAATAAACCACCATGTTTTATAAAAGGGTG